>JALYHX010000251.1 GCA_030776305.1 Myxococcota bacterium | reverse complement strand
GCGCCGAGGAGAGTGAGCGCTCCCAGGAGCGGCGGCGCGCGAGCGTTCACGAGCTCGATGAGCGCCTGGTCTCGATGTTGGCGCACTTCGCGGCCGAACGGTACGGGGACGAGTGGGAGGCGTCGGGGAAAAAGTTCACGCGCGCAGCGGGAAACTCGGAACCGCTGCTCTTGCAGCTCTGCGCGCCATGGTCCGTCTACGCGGCACGGATCGAGGGGCAACGCGTGGTCGACATCTTTCTCACCGATTGCGGCCGGCGTCTCTCGTCGGAGGAGCGCGCGTGGCTGGCCGCCCAGCAGAAAGCGGTGCTCAGCATCTGGGAGATCACCGACCGCGAGCCCGGTGTCGCTTTGACGGCACGCGACCTCCTTTCCGGCGAGACGCGGCAGATCCGGGAGGCGCGCGGGTCGCGAACGCTCGTCGCCCGCGACGCGGTCTTGGCGAGGGTCGTGGACTCCGAAGGCGCGTCTTACTTCTGCGGCATACACCCACGCCCGTTGCCGCCGGACGGGGCCGCCCGCGTCGTCGCATACGTGCGCCGGCGCACTCGCGCGAAAGGGCGCCTATCGCTGGCTACGCTCGGCGACGAAGAGCTGGGACTCGCCATGGTGCGGTACTGGGCGAGGGTGGTGCGTGAGGCGGAGGCCGACGCGGCCCTGCCGAAGAAGGTCGTCAATACCGACGGCGAGAGCCTTCCGATGACGACGGACCACTTCGAGTTCGATGTCGGCGCCATGGCCGAGATCCAAGTCAAGTTGCGCGGTATCGAGGGGCTCGAAACCGACGATCCTGAAGAGGCGAATTCTCCACATACCTTCTACCAGCGAGGCAACGCGATCCACTCGGACTGGGAGAACACAGTGCTCGGTCATCTGACGCTCGAGGAGGGTCGATTGCGGCTAGAGACCAACTCGATAGAGCGGGCGGATCGCTTGCGAGCTCGGCTCGAGACTGGGTGCGGCGGTCTGCTGCGACATCGTATTCGCGAGCACGCCGATCCGCTCTCGAACGCAAGAGAGCGATCGGGGTTCCATCGTCAGCCAGCTGCTGCGCCGCCTCCGGAGGCGGAAGAGGCGCTGCGCCAGTTCAAAGAGCGGCACTATACCCATTGGCCCGACACGCCGCTTCCGGCCCTCGGCGGGAAGACGCCCCGTCAAGCCGCGCATAGCAAACGTGGAAGGGAGCAAGTCGACTTGCTGCTGCGTTCCATGGAGAACGCGGAGCAACGCATGAGCGCCGGAGCGCCGTTCGACTTCACCCGCCTGCGGCGCGACCTTCGAATCGATGCCGAAAGCGATTCGGCCCAGAACCGGTCAGCTCAGCGCGAGTAGCGGCAAGGGGGCCGCCCTCTTCGCATGGGTCGAAATGAGCTCGACCAGCTCGCTCTTGCACGAGCCACAACCTGTACCGGCCTTGGTGGTGTCGCCCAGCGCACCGACTGAATCGGCGCCGTCCGCGATCGCCGCACACAGCGCGCTCCGGCTCACTTTGTGGCAAATGCAGACCATCCGCTCGGAGGATATGTCGTACGACGGCGTGCCGCAGAGCGCCTCGAGAGGGTCGTCCGGCATGAGATCGCCGCGATCGAACAGCTGGACGAGCCTTCCTGCGGCGGATGTGTTGCCCACCAACATGGCCCCGACCAGCCGTCCTTCGCGAACGACGAGCTTTCGATACATGTTGGTGCGTTCTTGAACGACTTGGACCACATGATCGGATTCGAGCTCGGGCCCGAGACTGCCCATCGATGCGACGTCGACCCCCGCCACCTTGAGTCGCGTGTAAAGCTTGGAGCCACGGTAGCGAGCCTGGCTTCGCTGACCGGTAAGCACGTCCGCGAGCACCGCCGCCTGCTCCCAAACCGGAGCGACGATGCCGTAGGTTTTCCCATCGTGCTCCGCGCATTCGCCGAGCGCATAAACGCCAGGAACTTCCGTCGCGAGGGTGTCGTTCACCACGATGCCCTTGTTGACGGGCAGACCCGAGGCCTTTGCGACCTCGACCCGAGGGCGTACGCCGCAAGCCAAAACCACGACGTCCGCCGGCAGCGCCGTTCCGTCGTCGAGAAACACGCCCCCGAGATGCTCATCGCCGTAAAGCGCTTCTACGGTCTTGGCGGTCCGCACGAAAATCCCGCACCGCTCGATCTGCGCGCGCAACATCTCGCCACCCACCACGTCGAGCTGGGCGTTCATGAGAGTCGGGGCCACGTGCACCACCGTGACATGCAGACCCCGATCCGAAAGAACCTTTGCGGCCTCGAGTCCCAAGAGGCCGCCGCCGACCACGACGGCACTGTCTCCCGGTCTCAGGCGTGCACGTATACGAAGGCAGTCCGCGATCGTGCGGTAAACGAATACACCCGGCCGCAGGTCGCCGTCCTCGCCCGTCATACCGTGCAGCAGAGGCACGAGGGGCTGGCTCCCGGTCGAAAGCACCGCGAGATCATATCGACGACTCTGGCCGTCCTGGGTCGTCACGTTCTTGCGCAGCGTATCCAGACGAGTCACCGTCGTGTTGTCGATGAGGCGGATTCCTTGCCTATCGTACCACTCGGGGGGCTTGGTGACGATGCTGTCAGGGGCATCTCCTTCGAGGACACGACCGAGCAAGATGCGATTGTAGGCTCCTCCCCGCTCTTCTCCGAAGACGGTAATTTCGTACTGACGCATACCCTCGCGGCGACAAAGCTCGTCGAGAAGCCGGCACGTCCCCATTCCGTTACCGATGATCGCGAGCTTCTTCTTGACCATGGTCAGCTCGCCGCCTTGCGAACCGGGCCATCGGCGCGGGCGCGCACCGCGCAGACTTTGAATTCGGGCATCCGGCTGATCGGATCAAGCGCCGGTATGGTGAGGAGGTTGGCCGCTTGCTTTCCGCCCCAATGGAACGGCGCGAAGAGCGTGTCGGGACGAATGTCACCGAGCACGTGCGCCGAGAAACGTACCGAGCCTCGCCGACTCTCGACGATGACCATCTCGCCAGTCATGACACCCAACTGCGCCGCGAGGCGCGGGTGCATCTGAATCCGCGGCTCGGGTCGAGCATCCACGAGCGCGCCGACCCGTCGGGTTTGGGCGCCTGAATTGTAGTGTTCCTTGTAGCGGCCCGTCGTGAAGTAAAGGGGGTATTCACGGTCGGGCACTTCGACCGCCGGACGATAAGGCACGGCGTGAAACCGCGCGCGACCTGAAGGAGAAGGAAAATGTTCGGCAAAGAGGCGTGGGGTGCCGGGATGGTCTGGCTCCGGACACGGCCAGAACACTCCTTGAGCGCGCGAAATCTTCGCGTACGTCAAGCCGCTGTAGTCCGCGGTGGCGCCGGACGTCACCGCGCACAGCTCGTCGAACACGGCTTCTGCAGACTGGAACCGAAAGCCTCGCGCGACCCCGAGCCGTTCTGCCAGTGCGCAGAGGATCTCGATGTCCGTTTTGACTCCTTCGGGTGGTGGTTGAACTCGGCGGCGGAGAATCACGCGCCCCTCCAAGTTCGTCATCGTGCCCTCTTCCTCCGCCCATTGAGCGGTCGGCAAAACGACGTGAGCCGCTTCCGAGGTCTCGTTCAGGAATGCGTCGCAGACGACGAGCAGGTCGAGCTGCCTAAGTTTCTTCTCGATGAGGGACGCGTTTGGGGAGGCCACTGCGAGATTGGACCCAAAGACGAGAAGGGCTCGAATTCCGCCGACGGGTCCGAGGGCTTCGAGCAACTCGTACGCACTCTTTCCCTTGCGAGGCAGCTCATCGGGGTCGATACCCCAAGCCTTGGCGACCGCAGCTCGGTGGTCCGGATCCTCGATCAGTCGGTACCCGGGCAACTGATCGGCCTTTTGTCCGTGCTCTCGGCCGCCTTGCCCGTTGCCCTGACCGGTCAGACAGCCATATCCGCTGAAAGGTTTGCCCACCTTCCCCAGCGCCAACATGAGATTGATGAACGAGAGAACGGTGTCGGTGCCCTTGGATTGTTGTTCCGGCCCTCGCCCCGAGAGCAGCATGCTCGATTCGGAGTCCGCGAGCATGTGAACGGCCCGGAACTGTTGCTCGATCGAAACTCCGGTAAGCCGCTCCACTTCCGCGGGATGGCTCGTGAGCACGCTGCGTCTCACATCATCGAACCCCTCCGTCCTGCGGGCGACGTAGCTCTCGTCGACCAACCTCTGTTCGATCGCCAAATGCAGCAGGCCATTGGCGAGTGCCAGGTCCGTGCCGGGTGTGAGCTGCAAGTGCAGCGATGCCACCCGCGCCGTGTCCGTAAGTCGCGGGTCCACCACGATCAAGTGCCCACCTCGGTTCTTCTGTTCGAAGATCCACTGCATGATGGGCGGCATGGTCTCCGCGCAGTTGGAGCCCCACAACATGAGAGCCTTGGTCTCCGCAATGTCGGAGATCGGGAACGGCAGCCCTCTGTCTATGCCGAACGCACGGTTCTGGCCTGCAGCCGCAGAGGACATGCAATAGCGACCGTTGTAGTCGATGTTCGGCGAACGGAGTGCGACGCGCACGAACTTGCCCAGCAGATAAGCTTTCTCGTTGGTGAGCGCCCCGCTACCGAAGGCGGCGAGAGACGCGGGCCCGTACGACTGGCGCAACGACGAAAGTCGCTCCGCCACGAAGTCGAGCGCCGTATCCCAATCGACGGGCTCGAGGCGTCCGTTCGGCCCGCGAAGCATCGGGCTTTTTAACCTTGCGGGATGGTCCAGCAGCGCCGCCGAGGTAAAGCCCTTGATGCACATCTGGCCCCGGTTGACCGGAAAGTCCTGGTCCGCCTCCACACCGGGGGGATTCGACTCGAGCGGCGCGGGCGTCACCATCATCCCGCACTGGAGTGCGCAATAGGGGCAGTGAGTCTTGACGGGATCGGAGGCCGATGTCCGAAGGCGCGATACGGGGTTCATGAAAGCGAGGTCGGGCGGATCAGGGTGTCATCTCGGTTACGGACTCTGCTCGACGGGCGCCCGCGTCCGTGAGCTGCTCTTCGATCGGCGGCAGCTCGATGAAGACATCGTCGCCCGCGACGCGGACCGGGAACGTCGCAATTTCGAGGTTCTCGCCGGACAGACATGCGCCGGAGCGCAAGTCGAACGTCTTTTTGTGCAAGGGGCAGGCGACCTTCGGGGTCCCGGCTTGGTCGCCGAGGATGCCGCGGGCCAAAACCATCTGCTGCTTGTGCGGGCAAAGGTTCTGGGTGGCGTACCACTCGTTGCGTGAAGAGAAATGGAACACGGCCAGCTGAGCGCGCCCGTAACGAACGGCGATCCCGCCTTCCGCGGGGACGTCTTTGACCGACGCAACGCGAACCCATTTGGTCGTGACGATCGGCAGGCGACGAAGCGCTGCCGTGGCATCGGCGCGAGATGGCCGGTGGTCGGGCTTGCGTTGGCCCCGCTCGGGGACGAACGCCACGGTGTCGTCGCCGGCCCCATCGTTGGCGAAGTGACGAAAGGACGCGCGCTTTGCAGGATCGCGCAGGACGTCGGCCCACTCGCACGAGTACGTGTCGACGAGCTTTTGCATGTCGCGTTCGAGGTCCGCGGCGATCCCCAGCGCGTCGCGGACGATGACGTCGCGCAGGTGGGCAATGCCACCCTCCATCTTGTCGAGCCAGACCGACGTGCGGGTCAGCCGGTCGGCCGTGCGGATGTAGAACATGAGAAATCGATCGACGTACCGGACGGCCGTGTCTTCGTCGACGTCCGTCGCGAGCAAGTCGGCATGGCGCGGGCTCGCTCCGCCGTTCCCGCACACGTAGAGGTTCCACCCCCTCTCGGTCGCTATCAGGCCGAAGTCCTTGCCTTGGGCCTCGGCGCACTCGCGCACGCACCCGCTGACCGCACCCTTCAACTTGCGGGGCGCGGATGCCTTTGTAGCGATGCTCGATGCGAATCGCGAAGGACGTCGAGTCTTGGACGCCAAAACGGCACCAAGTCGATCCGACGCAGCTCTTGATCGTTCGCAGGGCTTTGCCGTAGGCGTGGCCGCTCTCGAAGCCTGCGCTGACCAGCTCTTGCCAAATGTCGGGGAGCTGCTCGAGGCGAGCGCCCAGGAGGTCGATGCGCTGGCCTCCGGTGATCTTGACGTAGAGACGATACTTGTCGGCGACCCGACCGAGCACCATGAGGTGACCGGGAGAAATTTCACCGCCGGGCACTCGAGGAATCACCGAATACGTACCGTTCTTCTGGATGTTTGCGAGAAAGCGGTCGTTGGTGTCTTGGAGGGTGCGCCGCTCGCCACCAAGAATCGGTTCATTGTAGACACTTGCCAGAATGCTGGCGACGGTAGGCTTGCAGACCTCGCAGCCTTGCCCCGTACCGTGCGCGCCAATCAGCTCTGCAAAGCTACGAATGCGCCTGGAAGCGACGATTTGAAAGAGCTCTTGGCGTGTGAATGCGAAGTGCTCGCAAAGACGTGCCTTCACGGCGCGACCGCTTGCGCGAAGCTCGGCGTGAAGCAAATCGCTCACGAGGGGAACACAACCTCCGCACCCCGTTCCCGCGCGCGTGCATGCCTTGACCTGAGCGACGGTCGTGAGTTCGTCGCCGCGCACTTTGAGGCGGATGGTCCCCGCGGACACGTTGTTGCACGAGCAAATCTGAGCGTCGTCGTCGATGGCGCCAGGCGTCTTCGTGCTGGAGTCGAGCCCGAGCTCTTCGAGCGTTTCCGACAGCGCGACCTTGGAGCGCGTGAGGTGGAGCAGCGGGCCATACCCCGACGCGTCGCCGACCAAGATGCCGCCGAGCAGCTGGCGACCGTCTTCTCGGAAGACGAGCTTCTTGTACGTGCCGCGAACTTGATCCTCGACGTGAATGACTCGAGTCTTGGCGGGGTCCTGAAACGGGTCGCCGAACGTCGCGACGTCGGTCCCCAGCAGCTTGAGCCTCGCCGAACCGTCCGAACCGTGGAACGCCGCGTCGCCCCCGGTGAGGTTGCGGGCGAGGACATCGGCCATCTCGTAGCCGGGTGCCACGAGCCCGTAGATGACGTCCCGGTGCAGAGCCACCTCGCCGATGGCAAAGACGCTCGGGTCGCTCGTACACATCTTGTCATCGACGACGACACCGCCGCGCGCGCCCACGGCAATTTCTGCTTCGCGCGCCAGCTCGTCGCGGGGACGAATCCCGGCGGAAACGATGACGAGGTCGGCATCGATGCATTCGCCGTCCGAAAACTCGAGACCGGTCACGGCACCGTTACCGCGCAGCCTCGCGATGCGCTTGTCCACGTGCACGTGAACGCCAAGGCTCCTGATGGTTCGCTCGAGGAGTTTGGACGCAACGCTGTCGAGCTGCCGGGGCATCAAGCGAGCGGCGACTTCGACGACGTGCGTCTCGAGGCCGGCGTCGAGCACGGCTCGAGCGGCCTCCAATCCGAGGAGCCCTCCCCCGATGACCGCCGCCCGTTTGACCTCGGACGCTCGAGCGATGATGGCGTCGAGATCTTCGATCGTGCGATAAACGAAGACCCCGGTCTTGTCGACGCCGGGAATGGTCGGCACGAACGGCGCCGAGCCCGTGCAGAGCGCGAGCACATCGAAAGGGACGTCGTCCCCATTGTCCAGGGACACCAGGCGACGCTGGCGGTCGACGCGCACCGCACGCCGCCCGACCCGAAGGTCGATGCCATGCTCCTCGTACCAGGCTCGAGAGCCGAGGGCTAGGGACTCGGCGGACCGTTGCGTAAAGTAGTTCGTGAGGTGGACGCGGTCGTAGGCGGGACGGGGCTCCTCCCCGAACACCACGACGCGGTAACGGCGCTGGGTGTCGTATTCCGTCAGCTTCTCGCACAGGCGATGACCGACCATGCCGTTGCCGATGACCACGAGGTGGATCGGCGTCATGGTTCGGTCTCGTGTCTGACGAGGCCGCCCGAAGGCCGCTCGAGGTGCCTCATGAGCGACACGATGAGAGGCCCCATCTTCGGATGGTCGGGCATGACGTCGACTTCCACCCCGTGAACCTGCAGGATTGCGTGGCACGTGGGGCCCACGGCCGCGACGACGACGTGCTCATTGAGGGCGCGAACGAGGTCCCCCTCCGTGCCGAGACGCTCGGCGATCTGAAACAAATGCCGGAACTGGATCTGACAGGTCACCGCCAGAGCGTCGACTTCGCGACGCACGATACTGGAGACGAGCTGCTCCAGACCGGAGGCGTCTTCGGGCAGTCGCCAGCGATAGAGCCAATGCTCATCGAGGACTGCGTGACGCGCCAGAAGCGTCTCCGCGAGGGCATCGCTCCGCTCCCCGTAGTGAAAGAGCAGAACGCGGCGGCCCGCGAGCGTGACCGTCGCGAAGACGTCGATGACTTCCGCCGAGGTGAATGCCGAACGCGCGGTCAAGGTAGGAGTAACCCCGAAACCCCGCAGTGCCGCGGTTGGCTTGGGCCCGCGGCACACGGTCGTCGCGCGCTTCAAGCCCGCAACCAGATCCGCCCGCCGGCCCAGCTGTTCGGCGAGATCGAACAGGAGCGATACGGCCACCCCGGTCATGAATACGACAAAGTCGTAGTCGCCCGCGACGATCGCCGAGACGAGCCTGTCGGCAGTCGGAAGATCGATATCTCGCTCCCGGCTCTCGCGAACCGCGGGTACGCACAGCGGCCTTCCGCCGTGCTTTTCGACGAGGCGTGCAAGCTCGCTGCTCATACGAGACTCGAGGAGGGCCACGCGAGGCGCCGACGTCATCCCCAACCAGTCCCCGCCGGGGCGGACGAAGGGAGTGCGTGCTTCATTTGTGCTTCAAGGGGAGCAAGTACGGGGCCAGACGCTCTTTGGGATCGCTCCGAGCGATGCCACAGCCCGTCTCGAAAACCATGAAACGCTACGGACATCTGGCCGCAATCGTGCGTTGCTCCCAAACCGCAGGACGAGGCCGCGCGGGGCTACGAAATTGTCCGATGCGAATGAGCATGCCAGCCGATCGCGATGTCGAGGCCAAGCGATCTTATTTTTCCACGCACACCACTCGTGGCCGCCCGCGCGTGTACGTCACCAACAAGACTTCGACACCTTCACGAAACGACATTATCGGCCCCGCCGTTCGCCGGATGACGGGTTCGGCGCCATGACGCGGTTCTTGCACGACGCAGCACCTCATGGAGACGAGCATGGCCGAGACACAGTCGACGTGGATTGATCATTGGGAGCCCGAAGACGCCGCGTTTTGGGCGAGCACGGGAAAAAGGATCGCCCGGCGCAACTTGATATGGTCGATCGTCGCCGAGAACCTGGGCTTCTCGATCTGGTTGGTCTGGAGCGTGACGGCGACGAAGCTCAACAAAGTCGGCTTTCACTTCACCACCGACGAGCTTTTCAACCTCGTGGCCATTCCAGGTTTGATCGGGTCGATGATGCGCTTCCCCTACGCGTTCGCGGTGCCCAAGTTCGGCGGACGCAATTGGACGATCGTCAGCGCAGCGCTTCTCTTGATTCCTACCATCCTGCTCGCCGTTCTCGTCAATCGCCCCGAGACGCCGTATTGGTTGATGGCTGTCGCCGCGTCGACAGCGGGCCTCGGCGGGGGCAACTTCTCGTCGAGCATGGCCAACATTTCATTTTTCTATCCCGACCGCGAAAAGGGTTTGGCCCTTGGCCTCAACGCAGCGGGGGGTAACATCGGAGTCAGCACCGTGCAGTTGCTCGTGCCGATCGTCATCGGTGCGAGCTGGATCAACTTGGGGCTCTTCAGTCCGGCCGGGGGCCTGTACCTCGCCAACGCCGGATTGATGTGGATACCCTTCGTAGCGGTCGCCGTTTACGGCGCGTACCGCTACATGAACAACCTTTCGTCCGCTCGCGCGAGCATATCGTCGCAGCTCGTCATTGCGGGGCGGCCGCATACGTGGATCATGGCCTGGCTCTACATCGGCACGTTCGGATCCTTCATCGGATACTCCGCTGCATTCCCCCTTCTCATCAAGACGCAGTACCCGTGGATCACGGCAAACCTCGCGTTCCTGGGGCCGCTGGTCGGGTCCTTGGCGCGGCCTTTCGGCGGTTTTCTGGCCGACAAGCTCGGCGGTACACGCATCACGTTCTGGAACTTCGTTGCGATGGCCGCCGCCACGACGGCGGTCATCCATTTCGTGGACACCCATCAGTTCGCCGGGTTTCTGGCGACTTTTCTTGTCCTCTTCGTACTCACCGGGCTTGGCAACGGGTCGACCTACCGGATGATCCCCACGATCTTCCGCAACAATAAGCTCCGCGAATTCGCTCCGCAGGGCGCGGCGGGACGGGACACGGCTCTCAAGGCGGCGCGAATCGAGAGCGCTGCGGTCCTTGGTTTCGTCGGCGCCGTCGCGGCGTGCGGGGGCTACGTGGTTCCGCGCGCATTCGGCGCGTCAATCAAGGCGACCGGCTCTGCGCACATAGCCCTGACCACATTTCTTATTTTCTACGGGACATGCGTCTGCCTCACCTGGGCTTGCTACATGCGCCGCCGCGCGCCGGAAGTCGCAATGGAAAACGTCGAGGCGCGGGTATGAGGCCGACCGATCTGCTGCGACGTTGCGAGTCGTAGAGACCGTTGCCGGAATCTATACGAAACATTGACGAAAGGGGCGCGGGTCATACTCGACCGGGTATGACTTTGGACTCGTCCTCGACTGCGCGGTTCCGACCGGGACTCCTGGGCGAGGATGCGGTGGACTCGTCGCGGAAGGCGCGTGACTCCGCGCGCCAAGAAATCACGACCGGAATGAGACTGAGCGACCGAATGCAGCGCGCCATGCGCCCGTTGCGTCGTCACCTTGGCGCCGTGCGTGCTGTCCTGTTCGTCGCAGACATCGGGCAGCGGACTCTGCGGGTGGAGGCCGTCTACCGCGCATCTCCCAAGGACTTCAGGGCCCGGTACGCGAGCGGCGTAGCTGGTCGTGTTGCAGAAGCCGGTCACCCCATCGTCGTACCGTCAGTGCGACGCGAGCCCATGGCGCTCGACGAGCTCGCGAATCCGGCATCGTGGCCTCAAGAGGAAGAATTGAGTCTCGTCTCGGTGCCGGTCGCGCTCGGCAGCCGAGGCCTCGGCGCCCTGTCGGTGTACTTCACGGGACCGAGGACCGAGGGTTTCGCGGCGTCGCTCGGGGCCCTTCGCGATCTCGCGTCGGAGATGGCCCAAGGGCTGACCGAGCAATCTTCGGAAGCCGCGAGCGTGGTCCCGAGCGAGGCGCCCGGCCGAGCTGTCTTCGAATACGCCAATATGATCGGCGCAAGCGCGCTCATGAGGCAGGTCTACGAGGAGATCGGCCAAGTCGCGCAGACGACGGCCACCGCGCTCATTCTCGGTGAGTCGGGCACGGG
>JALYHX010000250.1 GCA_030776305.1 Myxococcota bacterium | reverse complement strand
TCGTTCAACGTCGCGCGCGCTTCCCGAAGAAGGCGCATGAAGTCCGAGCGCGTGCGCGCGGGTTCGTGTGGCCAGAGCTTGTGCATGAGCAGCGAAGTACGAGCCCGCACACCGCGTTCGCCCCCTTCCACCACGGGGGCGGACGCGAGCAGCTTCGCAAGGTCCAGGGCCGCGAGCGACGCGCGAGCATATCGCTCGTCCGGGTCGTTCTTGGTCAGCATCGCGATGACGTCATCCAGTCCACTCGGCGCGCCGCAGGTCTGCGCAATGGCTGGCATCACGACTCTTCCGGCCGCGACATTGTCGAGGTGACGCTGGGGGTCCGTGTTCAAGAATCGGCGCCCGGAGCACAGCTCCCAAAGCACGACGCCGAGCGCATAGAGATCGATGCGCCCGTCGCCGACCTGCTGGCGTGCGACCTCGGGCGCCACGTAGCCGGGCTTGGCATAGACGACCCCGGCGACCGTATGACAGCGTCGGTTGTGACCGCGCGCCGTGCCAAAGTCGATGAGCTTGACCTCGCCGGCGTAGCTGACCATGACGTTCTGCGGGGACAGGTCGCGGTGCACGATCCCGAGGGGCGACCCGTCCGGTCCCGGGCGCTCGTGCACGTGCGCGAGCGCTTGTGCGACTTCGAGGGCGATGGCCACGGCGTCCGCCCACGCGATCTTCACCCCGGTCTGAATGGCGCGCTGGCGCACGTCGCAAAGCGAGCGACCCTCGACGTACTCCACGACGGTATACGGCTCTCCGTGTTCGTCGTTCGTCGCCTCGAGCACCTGCGCGACGCCCGGATGCTGCAGTTGCGCCTGAACGCGCGCCTCGTCGAGGAAGCGTGCCAGGAACGAACCGTCGTGGATGTGATCCCTGCGCACGGTCTTGACGATGCAGGGTCGCTCGGCACCCTCGATGCCCAGGGTGGCAGCGAGGTAGATCTCTCCCATGCCCCCCCGCGCAGCCAGCTTCAGGAGCACGCGTCGTCCGAGCCGGCGCGGCAAGGGCAGGGCCTGAGCTGCGGACGAGAAGCCTTTGGCAGCTTCGTCCATCGAGACAACAACCTAGGGATCGGGTTCGAGCGCGGCCAAGTTTTGCGCTCTGGAAGGTCGGTGCATTTCGGCCGATCCCGTCGCGATCCCGCCGTCGGGGGTCGTCACCGTACGGGAGTACGGCTCCTCGCCCCGCCGGCGGCCTCGCTCGGTCTCGACCGAAATACACCGACCAGCAGTGGCCGCGGCATGCTGCAGCGGCTCGCTAGAATGAGCTCATGGCCCACCGCCTGCTCTATGTCGTCCGTCACGGCGAAACGGACTGGAATGCCGCGCAGCGGTGGCAGGGGCAGACGGACGTCCCGCTCAACGACCATGGTCGATCGCAAGCGCGGGCGGTCGCCCATTCGTTACGCGCGGCCGGGGTTTGCGGTGTCGTTGCCAGCGATCTTTCGCGTGCCCAGGAGACCGCGAGGATCGTCGCCAGCGAACTCGGGGTGTCGATTCGATACCTCGACGTCGAACTGCGCGAGCGGTCGTTCGGCTGCTTCGAGGGCATGACGCGCGAGGAGTGTGAGCGCCTTCAACCGGAGGCGTGGCGCAGGTGGCTCGACGACCGCCACGTTCCCGACGGCGCCGAGACACACGACGCGTTGAACACGCGGGTGGTCTCGGCGATCGCGCGCGCCGCGAGGCTGGTCGCGGGGGACGACGCGCCAGCGCTGGTCGTGACCCACGGGGGTACGCTGCGCGCGATCGTGGAAGCCGCGACCGGCAAGCGTCCGCCTCCGGTGAAAAACGGCGAGGTGTGGCGTGTTGGCTGGGACAGCGGCCTGGTGTGGGCCGAGGCGATGTGAGCGACGCCGCCGGGACGACCGAACATCGCGCTTGCTTCTATCGCGACGGGCCCGCACCTGCTATTCGGCTCCTCCGAATCATCGATGCCCCGGCGCACGGACCTCCAGCGCATCCTGCTCATCGGCGCGGGACCCATCGTCATCGGCCAAGCGTGCGAGTTCGACTACTCGGGGACGCAGGGGGCGAAGGCTCTTGGCGAGGAGGGCTTCGAGGTCGTCCTGGTCAATTCGAACCCCGCGACGATCATGACGGACCCCGAGCTGGCGGCGCGCACGTACGTCGAACCGCTCGAGTGGCGCACGGTCGCGGCGATCATCGAACGCGAGCGTCCCAACGCGCTATTGCCGACACTCGGTGGACAGACGGCGCTCAACCTCGCGATGAAGCTGCGCGACGAGGGGGTCCTCGAACGCTTCAACGTCGAAATGCTCGGCGCTCGACCGGAGGCCATCGCGATGGCGGAGGACCGGTCCCTCTTCAAGGCTGCGATGGATCGGATCGGGCTGACCTGTCCGCGCTCCGGCGTGGCGCATTCGATCGAGGAGGCGTGGGCCGTGGTGCGGGAGACGGGCTTTCCGGCGATCCTCCGGCCGAGCTTCACGCTGGGCGGTAGCGGCAGCGGAATCGCCCAACGCGAGAGCGAGTTCGAGGCGAAAATCGCTTGGGCGCTCGCGCAGTCTCCCACCCACGAGGTGCTCGTCGAAGAAAGCGTCCTCGGCTGGAAGGAGTTCGAGCTCGAGGTAATGCGCGACCGCGCCGACAACTTCATCGTCGTGTGCTCGATCGAAAACGTCGATCCGATGGGGGTACACACGGGCGACTCAATCACCGTCGCTCCCGCGATGACGCTGACCGACCGTGAATACCAGCGGCTTCGCGACGCTGCTCGGGCGGTGATGACCGAAATCGGAGTGGAGACGGGCGGGGCAAACGTGCAGTTCGCGGTCGATCCCAGGACCGGCACCTTCCACGTCATCGAAATGAACCCCCGCGTGTCGCGCAGTTCGGCGCTGGCGAGCAAGGCCACGGGATATCCCATTGCCAAGATCGCCGCAAAATTGGCGGTCGGTTACACGCTCGACGAGCTGAAGAACGACATCACGCAGACCTCGGCCGCGTTCGAGCCGGTGATCGACTACGTGGTGGTCAAGTGGCCACGCTTCGCGTTCGAGAAGTTCCCGGGCGCCGACACGACGCTGGGAACTCAAATGAAGAGCGTCGGCGAAGTGATGAGCATCGGACGGACATTCTGCGAGGCGTTGCAGAAGGCGGCGCGCTCGCTCGAGACTGGGCGGGACGGCATGGGGTCCCTCCTCGACCAAGTCGACTACCGCTCGCTGGCAGAGCCGAAGCGGCAGCGCGACCTGGGGATGGAAGCGCCGGATGTCGAGCTTCCGAAGACGCTGCCGCCCGCTGCTCCCGACGAGACCCGGCGAGCGCTCGAGAAGCTCGTCGCGACGCCGGGTGCCGACCGCCTCTTTCACGTCGCCGATGCCATGCGCATGGGTTCCAGCGACGGTGAGCTCTACGCGCTCACCGCGATCGACCCCTGGTTTCTCGCGCACATCCGCCGCATCGTCGACGCGGAGACCGCGATCAAGCAGGGAGCGATGGGTGCGGACCAGATTCGCGCGTACAAGCGCCTCGGGTTCAGCGACCGTCAAATTGCTTCACTCGTCGGCACCGGCGACGAGGACGACATTCGAGCGAAGCGCCTCTCGCAGGGTACGCGCGCCGTCTACGCGCGCGTCGACACATGTGCGGCCGAGTTCGTCGCGCACACTCCCTACCTTTACTCGACGTACGAGACGCAGAGCGAAGCCTCCCCCAGCGCCGGGAAGCCAAAAGTGCTGATCCTCGGCGGCGGACCGAACCGGATTGGTCAGGGAATCGAATTCGATTACTGCTGCGTCCACGCGGTCATGGCGTTGCGGAGCCTCGGATTCGAAGCGATCATGGTCAACTGCAACCCGGAGACCGTGTCCACGGATTACGACACGTCCGACCGGCTCTACTTCGAGCCGCTCACGCTCGAGGACGTGCTGAACATCGTGGACGAGGAGAAGCCCGAGGGGGTCATCGTGCAGTTCGGTGGCCAGACGCCGCTCAAGCTCTCGGTCCCGCTCGAGAGGCGCGGCGTCAAGCTCCTGGGAACGACCGCCGATGCGATCGATCGCGCCGAGGATCGCGGACGCTTCGACGAGCTTCTGGCCAAGCTCGCCCTCAAGCGTCCACGAAGCGGCATCGCGCATACGCCCGCCGAGGCGATCGACATCGCCCAGCGTCTTGGATTCCCGGTGCTCGTTCGCCCGAGCTACGTGCTGGGTGGGCGCGCGATGATGATCGCCTATTCGCATGAAGAGCTGGGGCTCTTCGTCGCGCGCGCGTTCGAGGCCGCCAAGGAAGGCGGGACGCAGACGATTCTCGTCGATGAATTCCTCAAGGACGCGATCGAAGTCGACGTCGACTGCGTCGCCGATGGCAGAAGATGCGTCATCGGGGGCGTCATGCAGCACATCGAAGAGGCGGGCGTTCACTCCGGCGATTCGTCGAGCGTCCTGCCGGCCCACTCGTTGTCGCCGGAGATCGTCCTCTCCATCGAGGAGCAGTCGCGAATGCTCGCGCTCGAGCTCGGCGTCGTCGGTCTGATGAACGTGCAGTTCGCCGTGAAGGGGGCCGACGTCTACATCCTCGAGGTCAACCCGCGCGCCAGCCGCTCGGTGCCATTCGTGGCGAAGACGACCGGACGGCCGCTGGCAAAGATCGCCGCGATGCTCATGGTGGGCAAGACGCTCGACGAGCTGGGGATCGATGACGCACCCGTCCCGCGCCACACGAGCGTCAAGGAAAGCGTTTTTCCGTTCGCAAAGTTTCCGGGAGCCGACACGATCCTCGGTCCGGAAATGCGTTCGACCGGCGAAGTGATGGGGATCGCCGAAACGTTCGCGCGCGCCTTCGGCAAGGCGATGTTGGCGAGCGGGATCGACCTGGCGCTGCCCGTGGCTGGAAGCGCTCGCCGCCGGGCGTTCATCAGCGTCAAGGACGAGGACAAGCCGGCTGCAATCCACATCGCCCGGCGCTTGCGCGCCCTCGGCTTCGAGATCCTCGCGACCCGCGGGACGGCGATGGCCTTGACACGCGCATGGGTGCCGGT
>JALYHX010000249.1 GCA_030776305.1 Myxococcota bacterium | reverse complement strand
AAATGGGTGCGGTCGGCGTCGCGATGCGCGTCCTGTCGGTCCAGTGGCACGTCTACGACGCGCTCGTTCTTCCCGTGTTGTTCGGGGTCACGATCGACGAGTCGATGTTTCTCTTGCACGCGGCGCGCGGCAGAACGATTCGCGAGGCGCTGTCGTCGCAAGGTCCGCTGGTCGCGGCGACGGCCCTCACGACGGCGTCGGGTTTCTTCGCGCTCGTCGGATGTCGCTTCGATGGACTGCGCGACCTTGGCGAAGTCGGGACGCTCGGAGTCCTCGCCGGCCTGGTCGCCGCGCTGGTGGTGGTTCCCGCCGCATTGCGGATCGTGCAAGGGGACGATCCGGCGCGCAAATAGGACCCGCTATCCGGAGCTCTCGACTTCCGATCTTCGGCGGATCTCGTCGGGGACAGGGTTCGGTGAGACAATCGCGCTCATGACGACGACAGGCGCTGAGGTCGAGGTTCTCGCCGCGGACGTTGGCCTTTGGCGAGCTGCGGTCGAGGTTCGTCCCGGGCCCGACGCCGACGTGCAAAAGAGCGAAGGCACGATGAGCTGCCGCATGTGCGGTCCTTGGCTCGTCAGCGACTTCAAGAACGAGACGAGCGGGTTCGAGGGCCACGGCGTGTACGGGTGGGACTCGATCGAAGGCAGGTACGTCGGCACGTGGGTCGACCCCATGCGGCGCGGACTCGTGCTCATGCGCGGGCACTGGGACGAGGCCGCCCGCACGCTGACATTCGTGGGCGAAATGACCCGACCGGATGGCTCGCGGATGCGCTGGCGCGAGGTGACCGAGCGGCTCGACGCGGACGTGCGCGTCTTCCGTTCGTTCGTCGCATCGTCCAAGGGGGAGGAGTTCGAGGTGATGACGGTCCGGTACGAAAGGCGCAAATAACCGGACCGATTCCATCCCGCGAAGGTTCCAAAACGCGAGGGCCCCCCCAGACCGCGAGAATTCCGAACCGCAAACCGCGAGCGTTCCAGACCTCACGCCCGGGTTGCGCGGACCGTCGGTGAGCCCTACGTACGGGGTCCGCGCTCCTATGCCGAGCACTCCTTTGCTGACATCCACGTTCGCCGAGCGAACAGGCCTGACCGCCGAAGAGATCGCAGTCGCCGAGCGCATAGAGACGCTCGAGCCGCTTCCTTCTCTGTTGCCGCCCGAAGGGGTCACCGCGGCGCGCGTGCGCGACGTGGCCGAGCGTGCGAAGTCGCTCCTCGCCGATCGACTCGACATTGCCGGCGTGCTCGGCTGTGCGGGTCCCCTCGTCGCCGCAGCGATTGTTCGCGCGGGACGTCGCGTCGTGTACGTCACCGCCGATCTCGACGGGGCGCGTCGGGCCGCGCAGGACACGGGCTTTCTCGCGCGGGGCAGTCTGGACGACGAGGCCGAGGAGACGGGCGAGGGGGAAGTGCTCGTCTTCGCTGCGAGTGAGTCGTCGCCTTATGCGGATGTCAGCCCGGACCGCCGCGCCGCGATGAGTCGCATGGCCACGCTCTTCCACCTTGCGCACGAGCGCCCATGGAGCTTTCTGGTGGTTCCGGCGAACGCGCTTGCGCGCAAGGTCGTGCCTCGCAAGGAGCTGGCGAGGCGAGCGCATCGCATCATCGCCGAACAAGAGATCGATCGCGACGCGCTCCTGAAGACCTTGACGGAGGCCGGGTACCTGCGCGTTCCTGTCGTCGAGGACCCGGGAAGCGTTGCGGTTCGCGGTGCACTGCTCGACATCTGGCCGCCGTCCAGCGACTTGCCCGTTCGCGTCGAGCTGTACGGCGATCTGGTGCTCTCGATGAAGCCATTCGACCCGATCGAGCAGACGACGGTCAAAGATGTGGCCGATCTGAAGCAAGTCTGGCTGCCGCCCGCGCGCGAGGCGATCCTCGACGGGCGCAACGTGGCAAGAGCGCGGGAGCGCGTGCGCCAGCTCGCGGACATGGTGGACTGGCCGACCACCAAGACGCGAGCGCTGGTCGACGACGTCGTGAACGGGCGTGCATTCTTCGGCGCCGAGGGGATGCTCCCCGCGTACTACGATGACCTCGATCCGCTGCTGTCCTATGTGCCGGAAGACGCAATCGTCGTCCTCGACGATCCCGCGTCGATCGCGCGTGCCGTACGAGACGAGCTCGCGCGCGCCGAGCAGGACGCCGAGCACAAGGGGGGCGCCGGCCCATCGTTTCTCCCGTCTGCGTTCTACCAGAGCGAGGAGGAGGTCGCCCGAGACGTGGCATCTCGG
Organism: Myxococcota bacterium; assembly: GCA_030776305.1. GTDB lineage: Bacteria > Myxococcota_A > Polyangia > Polyangiales > Polyangiaceae > Palsa-1150. Next base: position 7,855 of record JALYHX010000249.1, on the reverse strand, counting down.
GCGGTCGTCACGTTGCACCGCATCCCGGTGCACGGCCAAGCAGAGGAGGGGCTCAGCGGGTTCGAAAGCGCACGACAACCCCTCGACCTCGCGTCGCGAGACCATGACGATCTGACGCGCGCGGTCAAGGCGGCGCGCGCTTCGAAAGGAAAGAACGCCGCGCTCGCGCCGCTCGTGCGTCGCATCGCTCATTGGCAGAGCCACGGCCTGCGCGTCTTCGTGACCGCGCGCGCCCAGACGCAGGCAGAGCGACTCGTCACGTTGCTCGGTCATCAAGGACTTCCGTGCAGAGCACGGTTGGGGACATTCGACCCCGCATGGATGGATCAGGCGACCGATCGCGTCCAGGTCGTCGTGGGTCCGCTCGCACGCGGCGTCGTCCTCCCGGCGGAAGGGCTGGTGCTCGTCACCGAGGAAGAGATCTTCGGTGCTCGCGTTCATCGCCGGCGCGAGCGAGCGCGCACCGCCGACGCCGCGCGTCCTTTCCTCGAGGACCTGCGCACCCTCGCTGCGAACGACTACGTCGTGCACAACGAGCACGGCATCGGCCGATACATGGGGCTCGTTCACAAGAATGTCTCCGGTCTCACCGTCGACCTCATCGCGATCGAGTACGCCGGTGGCGACAAGCTGTACCTCCCCGTCTGGCGGCTGAACCAGCTGGAGAAGTATGCCGGAGGCGAGCACGCGCACCCCAAGTTGGACCGTCTCGGCGGTGGCACTTTCGCGCGCACGAAGGCGCGCGTCGCGCGTGAAGTACGGAAAATGGCCGACGAGCTCTTGCGGCTGTATGCCGAGCGAAAGGCTCTGCCGGGAGAATCCATTGCGCCGGCGGACGACGACTACCGAGCCTTCGAGGCGACCTTTCCGTTCGACGAGACCACCGATCAAGCGCGCGCGATCGACGAGGTCAACAAGGACCTCGAATCACCCCGGCCGATGGACCGGCTGGTATGCGGCGACGTCGGATTCGGCAAGACGGAGGTCGCTCTGCGCGCCGCATTTCGCGTTGCAATGAGCGGCAAGCAAGTCGCACTGCTCTGCCCGACGACGGTGCTCACCGCGCAGCACTTCCGCACGTTCGAAACACGAATGGCCGGCTACCCGATCGTGGTGAAGGCGCTTTCGCGATTCCAATCGAAGAAGGAACAGGAAGAAACGGTGCTTGGCCTCAAAGAGGGCAAGGTCGACGTCGTCGTAGGAACCCACCGGCTGCTCTCGAAGGACGTGCATTTCAAGCATCTCGGCTTGCTCGTCGTCGACGAGGAGCAGCGCTTCGGTGTGACGCACAAAGAGCGCATCAAGCAGCTTCGCGCACAGATCGACGTTCTCACGCTCACGGCGACACCGATTCCGCGAACACTTCAGATGGCCGTGACCGGGCTCAGGGACCTGTCGTTGATCACGACGGCGCCTGTCGACCGACGGGCCGTGCGGACGATCGTGACGCACTGGGATCCGCAAGTCGTCCGCGAGGCGGTCGAGCGCGAGCTGGCGCGCGGCGGCCAGTGTTTTTACGTGTACAACCGCATAGACAAGCTCTACGAAAAGGCACAGCGCGTGCAAGAGCTCGTCCCCACGGCGCGCGTCGCCGTCGCGCACGGGCAGATGAGCGAGACCGCGCTCGAGGAGACGATGCTCGACTTCGTCGACGGGCGTCACGACGTCCTCGCCTCCACGGCGATCGTCGAGAGCGGTTTGGACATCCCGCGCGCAAACACGATGATCATCGACCGCGCGGACCTCTTCGGCCTCGCTCAGCTCTATCAGCTTCGCGGTCGGGTCGGCCGGAGCAAGGAGCGCGCGTATTGCTATCTCATCGTCCCGCCACCGAGCGCCATCAGCGATGAGTCGCGATCGCGCATCGAGGCGCTCGAGCGTCATACCGAGCTGGGCAGCGGTTTTCAGATCGCATCGCTCGACCTCGAGCTGCGGGGGGCAGGCGACATGCTCGGCGCCGAGCAATCAGGCAACGTGGCGAGCGTGGGCTTGGACATGTTCTGTCACATGCTCGAAGACGCGGTGCACGAGATGTCCGGCGAAGAGGTTGCCCATGAAGTCGACCCGGAGCTCAGTTTCGACGTCGAGGCCCTCCTGCCAGAGGAGTACGTGAGCGACGTCGGCGTGCGGTTGTCTCTCTACAAACGGCTCGCGAGCGCCGTCGACGAGGGGCACGTATCCGAAATCGCCGCCGAGATGGAAGACCGCTTCGGCGCACCGCCGGAGGCCGCGCGTCGTCTGGTCAAGCTGATGGCGGTCAAGACGGAGCTGCGGCGGCTGCGCGCGCTCGGATGCGAGGCGAACGCTCACCTGGTCACCTGTCACCTTCGCGATGACACGCCTCTGGACCCCGAGAAGGTCACAGCGCTCATCAAGAAGACGCGTGGCGTCTGGAAGCTGACGCCCGACATGCGCCTTTCGCGGAGGTTCGATACGGGTGGGGATGCGCTGGCGAATGCCGAGGAGGCACTGTCGGAGCTCGCGGTTTGCATGAAAGATGCTGCGTAGCAAGCGGTAAGTCGCAGACGCCGCCCCTATTAGCGCAGCGCCAGCTTGTGTGGGATGCTCTCGTTGCCTCCTGTCCAATCTGGGCGCCGGTTCAGGCGGCGCATTTGCTTATTCCCTTTGTCAGCGGAGCGGACAATCATGACCAACATGTTGAAGGGCAGGGGAACGCATCCGTCGGACACGCACGTCGCGGAGCCACAATCGCGTCGCAAGCGTGACAGCGCACCGGTCACGAATCACGAGTTCGTGCGCGCTTTCGCGGACGCGCTTCGCGACATCCTGCACGACGAGCCTGCAGCCTTGGACATGACGCGACGCTGACGCCGGTAGCGTGCGACTATCTTCGCGCGCGATGGCGACCCTCCAGGGAAAGACTCTGTTCATCACCGGTGCCAGCCGCGGCATCGGTAAGGCCATCGCGCTCCGGGCAGCCCGCGACGGCGCGAACGTCGTGATCGCCGCGAAGACGGCCGAGCCCCATCCGAAACTACCCGGCACGATTCACACGGCTGCGCAGGAAGTCGAAAAGGCCGGGGGGCGAGCGCTCGCGTGCCCCGTGGACGTGCGCTTCGAGGACCAGATTCGCGCGGCGGTCGTCCGAGCGGTCTCGACCTTCGGGGGCATCGACATCCTAGTGAACAACGCGAGCGCGATCAGTCTGACCGGTACGCTCGACACACCCATGAAGCGCTTCGACCTGATGCATCAGGTCAATACGCGCGGCACCTTCGCTTGCTCACAGGCATGCATCCCGGAGCTCGTGAAGGCCGAAAACCCTCACATCTTGAACATTTCCCCCCCGCTCGACCTCCGCGAGAAATGGTTCGCTCCCCACGTTGGGTACACGATCGCCAAGTTCGGCATGAGCCTGTGCGTGCTCGGGATGGCGGGCGAGTTTCGCGGCGCCGGGCTGGCGGTCAACGCCCTCTGGCCGCGCACCGTCATCGGTACCGCGGCGGTACAGAATCTGCTCGGTGGGGACGCCATCGTTCGTGGAAGTCGGACGCCGGAGATCATGGCAGACGCCGCGCACGTCGTGCTGACGCGCCCGAGCCGTGAGTGCACCGGCAACTACTTCATCGACGAGGACTTGCTACGCTCGACCGGCGTAACCGACTTCTCGCGCTATCAATCCGTCGACGGGGCCGAGCTGATCCCGGACTTCTTCATCTAGGGGCGATTCGTTGCGATGCGGGCACCCGAAGCCGAGCGTTTGCATCGCGAGATTCTGACGGACCTCGCTAGCCTCCTGCGAGAGGAGCTCGTCGCGCACGCGTGGGGACGTGTTCTCGTCGAGGTCGTGCATACGGCCAGTGGTGAGGCGGTCGTCGCAGGCATCGACGTCGAGGAGATCGGCGGCGACGAAGCGCTCGTCGACGCGGCGTTCGGCCCCGCCGCGAAACCTCTTCTTCCCGTTCTTGCCAAAGCCACCGAAGCGCTCTGCGAGCTCGAGGGCGTCGAGCTGAACGACGTGGGCGGCGGAACTTTCGTGCGTCTCGAGGAAGGTTTCGGGTGGCTTCCCGGCTTGGTCCACGCGCCCAGCCCTCGATTCGATCGCGAGCGGGACGTTCTCGTCGCCCGAATGCAGGAAAAGAACGCGCGACTGCGCGCCAGGTGGACCGCGGATCGCGTCGAGCTCGACGTCGAAACGATGATGTTCCGATGGGTAATTGGGGCCCGGGCGGTTGCCGATGCCCGTGCGACGCTGCTGGGCACGTTCGCCGAGGCGTCGCGGACATGGGCATGGGCTTCGAGCAACCCGAGCCTGGCAGAGCCGGTGCGGACGGCATGCGCCGCCATCACCGATGCGCTCGAGGAGCGCGATTTGTGGGAGATCAGCACTCCAACGTTCGCGACCGACGAATCGACCGCCTGGGCGCTTGCCGCGCTGCTTTGCGACCGCACAAACGCCGATGGGGTGCACCGTATTGCGCGCGACGACGGGGCGCTCTTCGTATTGCTGCGCGAAGCTCAAGGCGAGTAGCAGTGTCCCCTTCGCGGAAGCGGTCGTTCATCAGGCGAGGGTGGCACTGATGAGCGTGGATCAGGCGTTGATGAGCGAGATGGTCGTCTTCATCAGCCTCAAAGGGCGCCGTCACCAGCGGACCATCGCTCATGGCTCGCGAAACACCCTCACGCTCCTCCGAGCGAAGCTCGTGGGATGGATGAACGTTCCGCGGAGTGAGAGGAGGTGTGCGCCCGCCGACCGCCGCCGCGCGGAGGCGAAGCACCACCGAGGCCCGGCCGCGTGACGCCTGGCAGGTCCCGCGACGCAAAGTAGGCGCGCAGCATATCGCGCGCAACCACGTTCGCCTTGACTTGCCAGGTCGGTCCATTGACGACCAGCACCGAGATCGCCACTTGTTGTACGCCCGATATCGGCTTCATCGGTGCGAAGCCCGTAAACCATGTGTAGTAGCGGTGCGCTGCACCGTCGGTCAAAGTGCCGGTCTTGCCGCCGACGGCGATCCCGGGCAGAAATGAGACGCCGCGCGGGTCGTGAAATGCGTGCCAACTCGTCCCCTCGTTGACCGTGTGCTCCATCATCGCCGCGACCTTGTCCGCCGTATCGCGCGCAATGGCGCGGCTCGACGTCTGACTTTCGGGCGCGGACCACAGCACGGCTCCTGACTCTGCGACGATCTTGTCCACGACGCTCGGGCGTACGCTCTCGCCGCCTCGGGCAACGATGGCGCTGATCTGGGCGGCCTCGAGCGGCGACAAGGTCGTGTTCCAGAAGCCGGCGGCCGTTCGCGCGAACTCGAGCGTATCCTCGGGGACGCGTAGTGCGCTCGTCTGTACCGGAACGTCGAAGGGAAAGGGCTGTCCATAGCCGAAGCGGCGAGCCATCGTTTCGAGCTGTTCCGGCTCCAGATGCCCGCTGGCGAGACGCGCAAACACGGTGTTGATGCTGCGCCCCATGGCGCTCGCGAGCGTCGTGCACCACTTGTCGCGTTGCGGGTCGTCGATTAGATCGATTGGCGAAATGCGCTGCTCACCGCCGAGGTAGCACTGCTTCGTTTCCGGGCCGAGATGTGCGTCCTCGACCAGCGCGGCAGCTGTGACGATTTTGAACACGCTTGCCGACGGCGCCGTCGCCTGCGCACATAGATCGCGCGCGGGTCCGCCTTCGATGTGGCTGGCGTAGACTAGCAAGCGCCCGCTCGCGACATCCATCAGCACAACCGCTGCTTCCGGCAAATGTCGAGTGGCCATCACCGCGACCGCGGTTCGCTGCAACTCGTCGTCGAGCGTCAGGCGGGCCATCCCACTGTCGGTCGGTGCCGTCGAGCCGCCATTCACGGACGCGATGCGCGTGAGGTCCAGTCCCGCTACTGGCGACGTCTTCGCTGCCGGAGGGGGGTCATCGCGCCACAGAACCGCGGAGTGCGCGAGCGAGGGGATCTCACCGTCAGTCGGCCGCGACCCCAATGCGGCTGGCGCACGCCCCGTCATGCGCGAAACGAACGTTCCTGCGACAATGGCGGGCACGCCGACAGCAATTGCGAATAGCAGCCGGCGCCGCATCGTCCGCGGGTGTGACACGTCCGCAAGCATCGGGGCAAGAAAGTCGAGCGTGGGTCATCGCAAGATGGGGCGAAACGGATGCTCGGCTCGCGGCTGTCGTCGGAACGAGGCATGGTTGCGGTCCCATGCGTATGAAACGGTTCGTAGCCCTCGGCGTCGCGGCTCTCTTCGGCGCGGGCGCTTCACGCGCCGTCCTCGCCGAAACCCACGTGGCCCTTCCCTCCGGCGGCGGCCTGCCCGCACTCGACGTGAAGGTCGATCTCGACGCGGCGACCGTCCAGGCCAACGGCGAACCGATCCCAATCGCTCTCGATCCGACGAAGCTTCCGAGCTCCGCGGAGGTGGTCACGGAGCCGATGGCGATTGGTCGGGGCAAGCACGTCGTGCACGTGCGAGTTCCCGCAAAAGACGACCATGCGAACATGGCCTGGGAGGCCATCTTCGCGCCAGGTCGTCCTCAACCGATCTTCGCAGGGCTCACGGGCCTCGTTGGTGGCGACCCGGGTGAGCGCACGGGCAAGGTCGTGCAAATCGTCCCGAATGGCGACGAGAGCTTCGTGCTCGTCGGCGACGTCCAAGAAGAACTGCGCATTTGCGGACAACCGCTCACGCTGCTCAATCCCCTCGCTCTCTATCCGGCGTCACTCGAGCTGCGGCCAGCGACGGTCCAGCGGCTCAGCAGCGAGCAACAGGCGAGCGCTCAGAGGATCGTCGCGAAAGCCGCTGGGGTGGGGGCAAGCCCGCCGCTGGCGAAATTGCTAGTTGCGCGAGGATCGAGCGTTCTGAATTCGCGCGGCGCGGAGTTGACCGACGGCGACCTTCACACCGTTTGGAGCGAGAACCGGCCCGGAGTGGGGCAGGGGGAATTCGTCGTGATGGCCGCGCCGAAAGAGGTGGCGATCACCAGAATGCTGGTGGTTGTGGCACCCAAGGGCGCCAGCGCCACAAGTGGGGCCGCGCCGAGAACGTTCTATCTGGTGACGAATACCCAGACGTTCGAGGTCAGTCTTCCGGAGGACGCATGGCTCAAACCAGGAGAGAGCTACGAAATCGCGTTTCCGCAACCGCTCGAAGCGTCTTGCGTCGCGCTGGTACTCGACTCTGCATTCGCGCGCGCGCAGGCGCACCCGCAAGTGAGCATCGCCGAGCTGATGGCATACAGTGAGTTCGACACACCGGCAGCGACGCTGGACGACATCGCGAAGAGACTGTCGACCGAGCGCGGGGTCGCCGCGGCGCAATTTCTCGCGCGCGCAGGCGATGAAGCGCTCGCGGCGGTCGAAAGGGCCTACGACACTCTGGATGCACGCGGCCGGGCACTCGCGATCGATGTGGTCGCGGCGCACGATCGATGTGAGGAAGCGTCAGCACTGTTGGCGCGCGCCCTGTGCGACAAGGTCCCTGAAGCGACGCGCAAGGCCCACGAAAAGCTCGAGCGATGCAAGGGAGCCGCGCCCGCGCTTGCCCGAAGGCTGCGCGACGACGCCTCTGCGCGGACCTGCGTGGCGCCAGCACTGGCGTCGATTGCGCCGCTCGAGGCGCTTGATCCCATCGCCGACGCCATGGCGGCGACGATGGATGCGGACGGCGAAACCCGCGCGGTCCTGCGCGGCGCGTTTGCAGAGGCACTCAAGGCAGCACCAGCAAGCAAGCTCGAGGAGCTCCTGGGCGACGCGCGGCGCACGCCGACGGCGCGGCTGGAGATGATGAGGGCAGCCGATGCGCGGGTCATCGAGGCGCCGGCCGAAAGCGACGCGACCATCGACGAGCTTCTGCGCGGCTCGGCGTCGATGCGCACCCGGTATCTCGTGCTCGGGCC
>JALYHX010000248.1 GCA_030776305.1 Myxococcota bacterium | reverse complement strand
TCTCTGCTCCGCTCGATCCATCTCGTCCCAGATCGTTGGGGCTGGGTGCGGAATCAGCGACGACGGCTGCATCCACGCCCAGGACTTCCCCTGCATCAGCCGCCGAAGCCCCGATCGCGGCGTCTGTCCCCGAGCTCACAAGACCGCCCGATCCACTACCACTGCTGCCCCCGCCCATGCCGGAAGGCGTGTTGGCCTCGCCGGGGGGGTGTGGTTGAGGATTGAGATCGCAGTCGACGAGCGCGCCGCCCACGGCAACGAGTGCGACAATGAGCAGGATCGCGCGTCTCATTCTTCGGCCACTGTCCTCACGTCCGCAGATCCCCGATCGCCCGCAACGATCACTGAGTGCGCGCGTCTTCGCGAGTGGGAGCGTTAAATGGATTGGCAGCCTCACCTGAATCCCGGGGCTCTCGCGCGTCAAAGATACCGGCCTCATCGGCCTTGTCCCCTTTGGGACTAGACGCATCTGTTGAACCAGGTGCGCTTGGCGGAGGCGTGGCCGCCGCCCCATCCCTCGTGGCGTGGGCTGAATCCGCACCCGCTTCAATTTCAACAGTGAACGTCCCCGTCCCGCCGCTGCTGCTCGAACCCGTGCCGCCACCCGAACCGCCTGGGCCCCGCCCGACGATCGCATCACATGAGTCACATGGCGGCTGCGGCTGCGGATTGAGGGTGCAATCGACGAGCAAAGGACCCGCGAGGAGACACGTGACGATTAGCGATGCAAGTCTCACTCACTGCCCTCGTTGTGGGCGTCCCGTGCGGTACCTGACTCGCTTGCGTCCGAGCTCGGAGCGGGCGCCTCGGTCGGCCCGTCCTTGCCGATGCGGCCATCTCCGTCGCTCCTGGCATCGTCTTCCGCGCCCACATCGGCCTCGAGACTGCCTGAGTCAGTAGAAGAAGCAGCATCGCTCGTCGCGCCGGCGCCGGCGTCGCTTGCGGCGCCAGTGCTTGGGGCTCCGCTATCGGAGCTGCTGCCTGGAAAGCCGCCACTCCCGCTGGAGCCGCTACCGCTCAAACCGCCGCTCGACTGCCCGCTGCTGGACGCGCCCCCGCTGGAGTTTGTGCCGCTGCTGCCGCCGGGAAGCTGGACCGGCGCCGCTCCCGCGTCGTCACCGCTGGTTTCAGAACACCACGGGGGGTGGGGTTGTGGATTGAGACAGGCAGACGGGGGCGAGCTCGATGTGCAGTTCTCCGCCGACAGCGCGATCGCGATGAGCGCGCATGACCGCCAGCAGGTTTTGCGGAAGAGAAGCGACATTTCCCCCAACAATGGGCTGCACACCGGATGCCATACGAGTTTTCGCAGCAATATGATGTGCAGACAAGACCCGTATGCGCCACCGACGTCGGTCTTGACTCAAAGTGGCACACAGGTGGTTGGAGGGAGCGCGAAGGTTGAGCGGCATGCGCGAAAATCACAAACAAAAGCGCGCGCCCTCCCACTCAGGGGCGCGCGCGTTGGGCGAAACACCGAATATGTCGTCAGTTCGCCACGAAAATCGCTTCGATCTCCGTCTTGACCTGTTCTTCGGTCTGTTTGCGGGCGATCGCGATCTCCTTGACGATGAGAGACCGCGCAGTGTCCAGCATACGGCGCTCGCCAAAGCTCAATTGCTTGTCCGTCTTGAGACGATAAAGATCCCGCAGAACTTCTGCGACGTCGTAGATGGACCCGGTCTTAATCTTGTCCATGAACCCGCGGTAACGGCGGTTCCAGGTTTGATTGTCGAACGCGATTGTGCGCTCGCGCAAGATGTCGAAGATCTCGCGGATCTCTTGCTCGCTGATGACCTGTCGCAAGCCCACCGCACTCGCGTTGGCGACCGGAACCATGATCTTCCGATCTGTATCGAGGATGCGGAGAACGTAGAACTTCTGCCGGCTGCCCGCGATGTCCTTCTCCTCGATGCGGATGACCTCTGCGACACCCTGAGCGGGGTACACGGCCTTGTCACCCACCTTGAATTTGACGTCGGTAGCAGCTTGCATAGGATCTCCTTTTTTTGACACGCGGGGGAATCGATACAACCCGGCGAGCGAGTACCTCGAGCGCAAACGCGCGCCTTACGAAAAGAACGCGGCCTGCGGCCGCCGAAAGGCAGCCAATAACGAACGCCACGTGCCCGTTTCGTGGCCGAGCGTCGACGCGCTCATGTGTGTCGAGGTCGGAAAAAGAGGCAGGCGCACTCTAGTGTCTAATCGGTATAATTGTCAACTTTTTTGTGAGCGGCCGTCGCATCCGCGATTGGGTTCGGTTTCATTGCTATCTGAAGAGTGAGCGTCGTATTCGCTCATGAGCTCTTCGGCGAGTCCCCAGCGGACGCCGCGGTCGGATATGCGCACGGCAGGCGCTTTCCAGTGGTTCAGCAGCGCGAGCGCGATCCTTCCGCCAGCGACGATGACGTCCGCCCGTGCAGGGTCCATCCCCGGGACGCGTTTACGCTCTTCAAGATCCAGCACCGCGAGCTCTTCGACCACCCGGCGAAGGTCGACAAGCCGCATTGTGTGACCGTGCACGCGCGACGCATCGTAGGCGGCGAGCCGCAATGACACTGCCGCAAGGGTGGTCATCGTTCCTGCGATGCCGATAGGCGGGCTGGCGTCCGGCAGTGGCGGCACTCCGACGAAGGCGCTGCATGCCTCGCGCGTCAGTGCATTGAGCTCAGCCTCTGATGGGGGATCGCGCGTTACGTGACGCTCAGTCAACCGCACACTCCCGACGTCGCAGCTCGCGACAAACATGACGCGCGAAACGGTCGACCCAATATTTCCGATGACAACCTCCGTGCTGCCTCCGCCGAGGTCGAATACGGCGACGCGGGTGCCTGCCGCCATAAACGGGAGACCGCTGACTGCTCCGCGGAATGTGAGGCGCGCTTCGTCTTCTCCGCTCAGCACACGCGCATCGACGCCGAGCAGCTTCCGGACGTCGTCGCGCACCTCATCGCCGCCCCCCGCGTCGCGCATTGCGCTCGTGCCGACCACCAAGACACGATCGAAGCCCAGTCCGCGAATGATGTTGGCGTAGTCCTTTAAGCACTCGCGTGTCCGCGCGATCGCAGAAGACGAGAGCGTTCTTGTTCGATCGACGCCTTCACCGAGACGCGTGATTGTGGCGCGCTCCGCGACGGCACGAAGCGAGCCGCTCGCCGCGCGCTCTGCCACGAGAAGCAGGACGGTATTGGTACCTATGTCGATAGTCGCGACCCGCATCATCGATGCGTCGCGTAGGATACGCCGCTCAGCTTCCCGTCAAGTCCTTGAGATTCAGCATCTCCTCGACGTTCGGCTGAAGCACCAGCTCAACCCGACGGTTCTTTTGCATCTCCTCGCGCGTCTGCGTGTCTGGTTTACCAGCGACGGGGTCCGTCGCGCCGTAGCCGGCCGCGGCCCAGTGGACCGAATTGAGACCGCCGCCCGACGGGATCCCTTTGGCGTCGTCTTTTTCTGGCCCAACGAGGAACGTAAGCACCTGCCGCGCGCGCATCAGGCTTAGTCCCCAGTTGTCGAAGTACGCCCCCGCGTAGGGCTCTTTGTCGGTGTGTCCGGCGACCTGAAAGTTTCTGGCGTTCAGCGTCGTGTCGCCCCTGATGACGTCAGCCACTTGCTTCAACACCTTCTTGCCGTCGGGCTTGAGCTTGTCGCTGCCGGAGTCAAAGAGGATGTCGCCTGGGAGCTGGATCACCATTCGATTGTTGCGGACCACAACTTTGAGCCCGACGCTCGTCAGCTTGTCTAGTCGCGCCTTCAAGTCCCTGAAGCGAGCCCTCATGTCGTCAAGTTGCTTTAAACGCGTCTCGTACTCGGACATCGCTCGCTTCAGCTTGTCCTTCTCCTCTTCCGACTTGGATAGGCCGAGACCTAGATCCTTTAGCTTCGCCTGCATTGCCTCGATGTCAGCCTGCGCCTTGGCGAAGTTCTGTTCGTCCTCGCCGTGACGTTTGTTGGCTACATCCAGATCAGCCTTGAGCTTGGCGATGTCACGCTGAGATTGCTCCCATTCTTCTTCGCTATGGCCGCAACCGGCGACCACGAAGCACGCGACGAACGCAGCAAGCAGTAGGCACACGCGCCGTTTCAGATTGTGCATCGTTGACCCTCGTTCGAGCGCTTGTTTCGTACGGAAACGCGCACGACGCTATCGATGGAGCCCCCCGGGGTCAAGAACACGGGCAGTGACCGGTGCTCCGCCGCCCGTAAATCGGGCCCAACGACCACTCTTTTCAGTTGACACCTGACGTAGGTGACCATATACGTCACCTAGGTCACCTCAAACCTGGAGGGTTTCATATGGCTGCGAAGAAGGGTGCCAAAAAGGCTAAAAAGGGCGGCAAGAAAACCAAGACAACCAAAAAAGCCGCAAAGACTGCGAAGAAGCCGGCAAAGCGAAAGGCCGCAAAGCGGCCAGCCAAGCGGGCAGCCGCCAGTAGGCCCGTGAAAAAGGCGGCGCCTCGGTCAGCAGCGAGGTCCCCGGCGGCATCAAAGGCCGCCCCGAAGGCTGCTCCGCCGGCCGGTGTTCCGTCGATTTTAGGCGGTGCTCCGACGTCGAGCCACGGCCTCGACGACGGAGAAGAATGAGTCCTTCGTCCTTTTCTTGAACGCTGGGCTTGATCGGCACGGTTCTTGTTCGAGGGGGCACAATTCCCCCTCGAACAAGACGAGCGTTATCACGGCCTAGGAGCTCAGCTCGGGAGCCGCGTGCCGATCGAGGTCCGGCACGACCGACAGCTAATCATACAGCGCAGGGGCCGCAATACGCGTCTGAATGACGCCTGACCGATGTAGAGCTCGCGTTCTTAGTACAGCGCGCCGCAAGAAGGTGTCCAGAACGACGCTTCTAGGCGCCCGGTCCATATTACCGGTCCCTATTTTCGGTTCGAACGGCGTAGTTCCAATCGCCGCGAAACTTCTTCCTTTCGAGTCTGACCGCTCGCAAGGCGTCGGTTGCGACGCCCTTGCCGACTTCGTATTCGCCCTTGTCGAGCTTTGCGCGAACACGAAGTGCGGCATGGATCGTCGTTCCGCGAATCAGCTCGACAACCGCCTCGCGGCTCGGCTCACGAGCGGGCGGCCTCGCCAAGAAGGAGCTGAAACTTCCCCTCCAGGATGTGCCAGACCGGCTTCCAGTACACGCCCGTCGCCTCCATCGCCACGTTCGTGCAGCCCACCGACTCCAGCCACGCCGAAAGCTCCAGCAAGCCGGCCGTCGTCGTGTCAAACGTCCGGACCTCCTTTCCTCCCGACGGCGACCCGCGCCGTCATCGATCGGAACCGTGGCTCACTTCCCGGTCGCTCCGTCCCGTAGCCGGCCCCATGACTCGCAAAAATTGCGGTCCAGGGTGGCCCCATGATGCTGCAAAAAACTACGTCACGCTCCCCGTGCGGGTGGCCCCATAAACCTGAGAATCGGGTGGCCCCATGACCCTGCAAAAATCACCCTGGCAGTGGCCCCATGAGGCTGAAAACTGGCATCCGCAGCAGCGGCTTCGCTCTAACGCAGTGGGACCGTTCAAGCGGCATGTCTTCCGCCTCCAGCTCGGCGCGCTTGCAAGCCAGCTCAGTTGGTTCGCGTAGTTGGCGAGCTCAACGTCGCGGAGATCTTCCAGTCGATCGAGTGCCTCGACCAGCCTCCCTCCGACGTCCGCTCCCATCAATCGCGGCCTGGAGGACACCGACCCGGCACAAAGTCACCTTGCGCTTCGCCTCGGCTCGGGTCGGCTCATGCGCCGCCGACTCTTACGCGTGCTTGGGCAAAGCATGGATTGCCCGCACGGGATCGCCTGCACGAGGCCGACTTTACCCCTTCCATTCCGTAGATTCGCGCGACTAGCCTGACGCGATGCGAACCTACCGCGTCGGCCTTCTCGCGTCGTTCATCGGGAGCCCGATCGCCTGCGGGAGCGGTCAAGGCGCACGCGAAGGATCCCGATCGGCGGACACCGCGGCGACAGCTGCATCGTTCGACGATTCTGGCGCGTCAATCGCCGCACCTTTCGCGACTCCGTCCGGGGGCACCACGACGACAACTGAGACACTGGAAGACGCAAGAGAATCGCAAGGCACGAGATTGGTCGATGCGCGCACGGTCGCGTCAACGGCCGGCAATAGCCCTCCGTCGGTTCGCGCGCCGCATAGCCACGACCCCGGACGCGGCGCCGCCGACATTCGTGCGATTGTGCTGGCGCATCGCGACGAGACGCGCGCTTGCTACGACAACGCACTGCCAAACCATCCGGGTATCGAAGGGGACCTCTACATCACCTGGACGATCGACCCGCAGGGCGACGTGACGCAGACGTCGGTCGATCAATCCCGGAGCACGATCGGCGAGCCGAGAGTTACAGCCTGCATCTTGGAGATCGTTAAGAGGATCCAGTTTGCGCCCAGCCCCGGCGGCTTCGAGACGAAAGCGTATTACCCGTTCAATTTCCGCCCACACCATCACAGGCGGCCCTGAG
>JALYHX010000247.1 GCA_030776305.1 Myxococcota bacterium | reverse complement strand
CTGATGCCCCCGCGTCCATCGTGCCGCTGGCGGACGTTGGCACCCCATTGACGAACGTGATCCCGTTCGCCTTGATGTTCGCCAAAATGGCATTGTACATCTTCTGATCTTCGGTTCCGGACGAGGCCTTCCAGTCCCACCAGTACGCGCCCTGTCCAAAGAGCTTGCCGCTGCCGGTAATGGCGACGTTCGTGCAATTCAGGCAATACACGAGCGGCGAAAAGTTGAGAATGTCCAGTCCTTCCCAGCGCGTCGGGACCAGTGGCGTCGCGGGTGGTCCGTAGTCTGCCGGATCGGAACTGAAGGTGACCGTGGCGCCGGCCTCGAGATGCAGCTCCACGCCGCTCGCGAGATGGATGGGTCCGGTGAGCCAATTCCCTGCCGGCACGTCCACGACCCCGCCCGCTACGGCCGCCGCCGCGACGGCTTGCTTGAACGCGTCCGTGTTCTTCGTCGTCCCATCGCTCTTTGCCCCATACTGCGTAATACGGAACATGTTGCACGGGATGGTGGGCGTCGTGAATTTCAATTGAGTGTTCGGCGCGGCGAACGGTGTCGTGACGGTGGTGGATGTGCTCGAACCACAAGCCAATCCGCCTCCATCGCTCGAAGAACCGCTATCGGCCGCGGCGCCGGAGTCCGCGAGGGGCGCGAGGGGCGCATTCGAACTCGAACATGCCGCAGCTGACACACACGCTCCACCCAGCACCAACGCACCGAGCCACATCGACGTTCCGTAACGCATGCGATACCTCCTAAGGTCTTCAGTCTACGTGCCGCCAAAATACCGTCTGATCTAGAAGCTAAATGAAACAGGGAACGCCGGTAGCCTAAAGCGTGGGTCCGCGCACCCAAGGCGCGAATTCCGCTTCACCCACACCATTCAATTCACTCTTCGTCTTCGCGCCCGATGCAACCGCGATGATTCGATCGAGGATCTGTCGACCGACCGATTCGGTCGACACTCCATCCAGGATGACTCCACAGTCGATGTCCATGTCATCCTCCATGCGCCGATACAGCGCCGAGTTGCTGGCGAGCTTGATGGACGGGACCGGCTTGCATCCGAATACCGATCCTCGACCTGTCGTGAAACAAAGGATGTTCGCGCCACCCGCGACCATGCCGGTGACCGAAACGGGGTCATAGCCGGGGGTGTCCATGTAGACGAAACCCTTCTCCGCGATTGGCTCCGCGTAACCCACGACATCGACGAGGGCAGTCGTCCCGGCCTTCGCGACACCACCGAGCGACTTCTCTACGAGGGTCGTGATTCCGCCGGCCTGATTGCCGGGTGATGGGTTGCTGCTCGCGTCGACACCGTGCGCGCGGAGGTACTGTCCCCACCATTCGATCCGGTCCAATAGCTTCTTGGCGACCGCCTCGCTCTTCGCGCGTCGAATCAAGAGGTGCTCTGCTCCGATGATCTCGGGCGTCTCACCCAATACCGCCGTGCCGCCGTGCCGGACGAGCTCGTCGACCGCCGCGCCCAGCGCGGGGTTCGCTGTGATGCCCGAGTAGCTGTCGGATCCGCCGCAATTGGTGCCGAGGACGAGATCGCTGGCGGGCCGTTTGGTCCGGCGGGACGCGTTGGCTGCGGGAAGGAGCCGAGATATCGCGGCGACCGCAGCGTCGACGGTCTTGCGAACGCCGCCTTCGGATTGAATTCCAATGACCGGCGACGGTTCGCCGGAGAGGAGCGACAGATGATGGCGCTCCACCATGGGTCCTGCTTGCGCGACCTCGCAACCGAGACCGATGATGATATAGGCGGCTACATTTGGATGATGGGCATAGCCAGCGAGGACTCGCTCGAGCAGCATATGATCGTCCCCGCCGGAAACGTGTCCGCAACCGCCCTTGTGGGTGAGAGCGATGACACCGTCGACGTTCGGGTAGTCACGTGCGACTTCGCGAAACCGGTCCCGCACGAGATTGCTGACGCTGGCGGAGCAGTTCACGGTGGATAGAATGGCGACGTAATTGCGAGTGCCCACGCGGCCATTCGGTCGCACATAGCCATCGAAATGGCGCATTGGCTCGGGCTTGATGTCGCCTTGAAGTGCGACATCGGCGCCAATTTCGTCACGATTGCTCCGGTCTGGCTCACGAAGGTTGTGCATGTGAACGTGATCGCCCGGATTGATCCGAGCGGAGGCCAGCCCGATGACGTGTCCGTATCGACGGACTGGATCTCCGACATCGCGGTGACGAATGGCCACCTTGTGGCCGGCGGACACCGCGGCCGCCAGCTCCACCGGACCGATGTCCGTCTCGACGAGAGTACCTCGAGCCAGCAGCCCTTTGGCGACCAGGACGTCGTCGCTCGGGTGAAGCTTCAATGTGTGGGCACCCGAAGTCGTCATCGGCGCGTCGTCATGAAGAACAGTTGCAAGCAGCAATGCGTCATGGGATTGGCTCATTCAATATCGCCGCGCTAGGCGCGATTTTGATGCTCCTTTACGCGTGAGACGAGTTGAGTGGGATTGACGAAGCGCAGGGCGATCGCCAGCCACACGAGCGTCACGAGCATGTACACCATGGCCATCGCGTCGACAGACTGCGGGGCGCGCACGCCGGCGGCAAACACGGCATAGTAGAGAGCCACGACGAGGGTCTGCGAATCGGGCCCCGCGACGAGAAACGTGAGCTCGAACATCGCCATCGTCCGCACGAGGACGAGCAGCGCCGCGGCCAGAATGCCGGGCGCCAGAAGCGGCACGAGCACATACAAGAACATACGCCCGATGCCCGCACCGCAGACCCGCGCCGCGGCCTCGAGATTCGGATCGATTTGTTCGATGAACGGCGTCATCACGAGGATGACGAATGGCAACATGGGAATCATGTTTGCAAAGACGACGCCCGGAAGGGTGCCCGCCAGGCCAATCTTGTACATGAGCGTGGCCAGTGGAATCCCATAGGTCATGGGCGGCACCATCAATGGGAGAAGAAAGAGCAGCATCACCGCGCGTTTGCCGGGAAACTCACGACGAGCGAGCGCGTACGCCGCGGGCACGCCGACGACGATGGAAAGACCCACGACGGCCACGACCACTTCGACAGTGACTCGAAGTATCGAGGGAAGTTGAAACTCGTCCCAAGCGGACGCGTACCAGGACGCCGTCCAGCCTTCCGGAAACCATGTCCCGAGCCAGCTCCTCGCGAACGAGTTCACCGCGACGGCGGCGATGAGGAAGCCGATGTTCGCGACGAAGAAAACCATCACCCCATTGAGCAGACCGCTCCAACCGGCGAGCAGCCAGCGGGTGTTCGATCGGTCGGTGTCGGACGTCATCCCTTTCCTCCGACGACCGGGCCCCGATAGAAGAAACGCCGAAGCCCGAGCACGCTTGCCACGACGATCAGTTGGACCAACCCCATCATCATGGCCACGCACGAGGCGAGCGATTCGTCGTATTGCTCGAAGGCGGCTTCATATGCCGCGATCGAGATCACCCGCGTTGGGCCTGCTGGGGCGCCGAGGAGCACCGCCGACGGGTACACGGAAAATGCCTGGACGAAGGCGAGGCAAAACGCCATCGCCAGGCCCGGCGAGAGGAGCGGTAGAAACACGTGACGGAACTGCTGCCAAGGAGTGGCCCCGAGCGTGGCAGCCGCACGCGCCAGAACAGGGTCGATACCGGTGATGTACGAGAGGACCAGAAGAAAGACGAAGGGAAAACCAGAGATGACGAGGGAGATCAAGACCCCCATGTAGTTGTGGGTCAGGTGAATGGGACCGTCATAGAGGTGCAGCAGTTGCAACGTCTGCGAAAGCCATCCCTTTGGTCCGAGGTACGTCAACATTCCATCTGCGATGAGGACGGTGCCCAACGTGATGGGAACGACGAGGATGGCCGTGATCGACTTTTGATATCGAGACTTCACACGCAGCCGATAGGCCAGTGGCACGGCAAGCCCAAGGTTGATGAGCGTCGCCGGCATCGCGAGCTTCAGCGTCGTCAGAACCGTGGGCCAGAGCCGCTCGCTACTGAAGAAGATTCGATAGCTCGACAGCCAGCCGCCTTCACGCGGCTGAAACGAGATCAAGAACCCGTACGCGAACGGGTAAATGAACGCGAGCAGCATGAACACCGCGGCGGGCGCAAGCAGACCGTACACCGGATCGAACCGCAGTCTTCGCGGGGTGCTCGGGAAGGCCGATTCCTGGGTGGTGGTGAGGGAAGCGCCCATGGCATTCTATGCTTCGGCTGGATAGACGAGGACTCTGTCGGGAGGCACGTACAAGTGCAATCTGTCTCCCGGCGCCACGGGTGCGCTGGTTCGAACATGGAGCCGCACGCCTCCCGGCACCGAAACGTCGATCAGCGAGTCGCGTCCGCAATACTCGACGTTGGCGACACACCCAGGTACCGCATTGGTCGCTTGCGCGGGGCCGATCGTGATGTCGTCTGGCCGGATGGCAGCGGAAACTCGCCCGCCGTTGATGGCCTGTTGCGGCGTGCCGGTCAGGGACATCCCGTCGCGACGCAACGTGATCTGCCCGGGGCGCGCACCCGGTCCCGGCTCGAAGTCGATCACGTTTCGATAGCCCATGAACCGAGCGACATGAAGGTTCGCTGGCTGAGCGTAAACCTCGTGAGGCGGCGCGACCTGCTGCACGACACCTTCGCGCAATACGACGATTCGGTCGGCAAGAGACAGCGCTTCGTCTTGATCGTGCGTCACGTAAATGGTCGAGCGCCCCAGCTCGCGATGGATTCGTCGAATCTCGGCGCGCGTCTCGATTCGCAACTTCGCGTCGAGGTTCGAGAGCGGTTCGTCCATCAGGACCAGCGGTGGTTCGACCACGATTGCGCGCGCGATGGCGACTCGCTGCTGCTGACCGCCTGACAACTGCCCAGGCAGTTTGTCGCCTTGGCCCTCCAGCTGCACGAGGGTCAGGGCGTGTTCGACACGGCTTCGAATTTGCGCCGCCGGGACTTTGCGCATCCGCAGACCGAATCCCACATTCTTGCGCACGCTCATGTGAGGGAAAAGCGCGTAGTTTTGGAATACCATGCCAAAACCGCGCTTTTCTGGCGGGAAGACATCGATGCGTGTTTGATCGAGCCAAATGCTGCCGCTCGTCAACTGCAAGAGACCGGCGATGCAATTGAGCGCAGTGGATTTGCCACAGCCCGAAGGCCCGAGCAGCGCAATGAACTCACCGCGCCGAACGACGAGAGACAGGTCTTTGAGCGCCGCAAACCGGGGACCCGTGGCGCCCCCGAACGACCGCGTCACCGAGACCAGGCGGAGCTCGTCGAAATCATTGTGCATGACAGAACTCCACGAACCCCATGATGCCTACTTCAACTTCTGCCCGCCGATGTCCTGATCCCAGCGGTCGAATGCGGCGACCATGAGTTTGGATTCGAGGGGCTGTACGTGTGGAAACTGAGCGAGCCAACCCTCGTACTCGGGTCGGCCGACGTCGCGAATGACGTCCTGACTCTCTTGGGGCGCCATCGTGATGGGCACGTTCTTGATGGCGGGACCGGGGTAGAAATAGCCCTTGTCGTAGGTGAGCGCCTGCTGCTCGGGCTGAAGCAAGAACTTCATCAGGTCGAGCACCACGGCGAGCTTGTCCGCCGTGAGGCCCTTGGGCACGGCGAGGTACTGCGTGTCGTTGACCCAGGTCATGTTTTGGAACGCCGCGACCTTGTAGGCCTTGGGTACGATGCCGAGCGCGCGAGGATTGAGATCCCATCCGGTCACGGTCACGGTCATGTCGCGCGAGCCCTCGCCGAACTCCTTCATCGTGGCGCCCGTGCCGCTGGGGTAGTACTCGATGTGCGTGCCGAGGTCTTTGAGGAAGGCCCAGGTCTTGGTCCAGCCGTTGATGGGGTCCTTCGGATTGGCGTCACCCAGCAGATAGGGAAGACCCATCAAGAACGTTCGGCCGGGTCCGGAGTTGCGGGGGCGGGCGTAGATGAAGCGCTTGGGATGGGCCTTGGCCCACGCCAGAAGCTCGGCGGGCGTGGTGGGGGGCTTTTCGACCTTGGCGGGGTTGTATTCGACCAGCGGTCCGGCGGGCATGAAGACCACCGCGAGGGCCTGGTCCTGCGCGAGCTTCTGCATTTCACGCGCCTGGGGCAGGTAGCTATCCGTCAGCCCGGGAAAGACGTCCGCGTGATCGGGCAGGATGCGCGTCCAGAGTCCCTGGTCGATGCCCGCGGCGAGCGCGTCGGTGCCGGTGGTCACCAGGTCGATGTCGCTGCGGCCGGCCGCCTGCATCGCCTTCAACTTCGCCGGAAGCTCCGGCGCCGGAGCCTTGGTGAAGTTGATCTTCTCGACGGTGTCGGGATGCTTGTCCCGATACCGCTCCATCGCGGTCTGCAGCAGCGCCAGCGAGCCGGCCACGTCGACCACGTTGATGGTGACCGGAGCCTTCTTGGTCGTCGCTGCGCTCGACGACTCGCCCGCCGTCGTCGACCCAGAGTTCTTGCACCCAAGGGCGGCGAAGGCCATTGCCACCATGCAGAGGAGCAGCCCCAGGCCACGCCTGGTACGATCACGGCGACTCGAATTGGTCATGTCCATCTCTTTCTGTTGCCGCCGCTAGAGCTTGTAGGCTCGTTTGGCGAGGTTGAACCCACGGTCGAAGGCAGCTCGTGTTAAGACAGCCATGCGGCCCAGAATGACACGACCCCGCCCACCCAATTGGCTGGCATCACAAGCCGAACACACGGCACATGTCAACCCCTGAGCCTGCTTGGCCTCGGCTTCGGCGGGAAAACCCCACATAAAACCGCTAACCGGCGAGTTCGGTTGTATAAGCCTTGGCGAAGGCCCACCTAGCTCAGTTGGTAGAGCAGTGCTTTCGTAAAGCACAGGTCATCGGTTCAAGTCCGATGGTGGGCTCTTTTTTGCGGTCTCCGCGGTCGGCCGCTTGAGAAGCGTCGAGGTCCATGGCACGAAGTCGACCATGCCGCTCACCGATCGACAGCGCGCCGATTTCGACAAGCTCGTCCACTCGAACCAGGTGGTCCTCTTCATGAAGGGCAACCGTCGCTTTCCGCAATGCGGCTTCTCGGCGACGGTCGTCGGCATCCTCGACAAGATCACTTCCGGTTACGAGACCGTCAACATCCTCGCGGATCCGTCGGTGCGCGACGGCATGAAGGAGTTCTCGAGCTGGCCCACCTTTCCGCAACTTTACGTCAAGGGCGAGTTCGTGGGCGGCTGCGACATCGTGAAAGCGATGTATGAATCGGGCGAGCTTCAGAAGCTTTTCGGCGTCGATCCGAATCGAGAAAAGAACGCGAAGGCTCCCGCTGTGACGATTTCCACCGCGGCGGCGCGAGCATTCGCGGAGGCGGCGCCTGGCGGCGGGACGGACGTTCTTCGGCTCGAGATCGACAGTCAATTCAACTGTGATCTGCACTTTGGCCCGAAGGCGCCCGGCGACATCGAAGTGACGTCCAGCGGAGTCGTCGTTCATGTCGCGGCCGCCTCGGCGGATCGCGCAAACGGGATCGCCATCGACTTCGTCTCCGGACCGAAGGGCATGGGATTCAAGATCGACAACCCGAACGAGCCGCCTCGCGTGAAACCGATCGGACCCAAGGAGCTGCGCGCGCTTCTGGAACAGGGAAAGATCGAATTGTTCGACGTGCGCCCCGACCCCGAGCGCGCGCTCGCGTCAATCGATCGAGCGCGAAAGCTCGACGCCGAGGGTCAGCGGTATCTAGTCGCTCTCCACAAGGACGCTGCCATTGCGCTGCACTGCCACCATGGCTCGCGGAGCCGGGCGGCTGCCGAGCAGCTGCTGCAGGATGGTTTCACGAACGTGTACAACCTCGAAGGGGGAATCGACGCGTGGTCGAACGAAGTCGACACCTCGGTGCCACGGTACTGAGTACACCGCCCCGCAAGTTGGTACCCAACTTGCGGCGCTGCTGCGCCGCGCGGCGGCGTACTCAGTCGGTCTGTAAGGGGCGCCTCGCGCCCCTCGGCTTCGCCTGCGCGAGGCCTCAACCCGAGAAAAATCGCCTCCCGGCGATTTCACGTACAGTTCCCCTTGGCTTTCACGTGAACACTCTCTTACGGGGAACTGTACTGAGATGAGCGACCATCCGACCGACTTCCAGGGAGACGTGAGCGCGGCCATTCGCGACGCGATTCGTTCGAGGGTTCCCGGCGCGCGCGTCGACGTCGTGGGCGGGGGAGGGCACTACTCGATCGGCGTCACGTCGCCGCAGTTTTCGGGCATGAGCATGCTGGCGAGCCAGCGGCTCGTATACGCGGCGATCGAGCACCTGATGCGAGGCGATCGACCGCCGGTACACGCGGTCGACACGCTGACCACGAAGGCGGAGTAGCGCTCGGTACGTTTCAGAGGCGTAGGCCGGGGAGGACCTTCGTGCCTTCCTCGCGAACGGCCTTGAGCGCATCGGGGTCGAGATCGAGCGCGCGCAGAATGGTCGGAGCAACCTGCGTGGTCGACACGTGCCTGGTGATCGTACGCTGACGCAGACCCGGATTGGACACGAGCAGCGCCACGTGCGTGTCATCGAGGGCTCCACCCCCGTGCTCGGCAATCTTCTTGCTGCTGCCCGAGTAAATCACCCCCCAATCTGGCTGGATGACGATGTTCGGCGCGCGGGCAGCGGCGATGGGATCGCCGGACGTCGGGTCGCCGTAGATGGCCGCAAGCTGTGCGCCGCTGTTCACGTTCGCGTGGAAGATCGTGCCGGGCGGAAGCACCGTCGCGAACATCGCCTTGGCGTGTGCGGGATCGGTGAGTTGCGCGACGACCGCCGCGATGTTGGCGGGTGACTGGTCCTGCAACCAAATGAGGGCGACGTCGTCCGTCTGCATGTGGCCCACCGTCGCCGGGGAGCTGCCGTCGTTCGGATTGACGAACGATGCGAACACCTGATCGACGTTCGGGTCGGCCATATTGATGAACCCGAGCGGGTCGGTGACCGTCGCGTTGCCTTGTCCACCAGGCTCCATCGCGAGCTTTTCGGGGTCAATTGGCGACTGACCGTGTTTGGCCGAGACGATGATCAGCGTCGAACGGCGCAGACC
>JALYHX010000246.1 GCA_030776305.1 Myxococcota bacterium | reverse complement strand
CTCCGACGCTGGTACCGCAGAGGATGTCTACGCGTGGAGGGCCGCCGAGAATGCGCGTCAGATCGTCGAAGACGTACCAGAGAACACCGACTTCGTACGCCGCTCGCGCACCGCCTCCCGAGAGAATCATCGCGAGACGCGGGCTGTTCGGTTTGGTCATGCGCCCCCCGGGGCTCCCGATCCGGAGGCCGAAGGCGGCGGATGAGAGCGGGGGGCGCCCGCGGCGGGAGAGCTCGGCGCGGGAGTCGTTTCGAACAGGGCGGCGTTCAGTGGGCGCTGAGGAAATAGCCTACGCAATCGCGGATCGCGAACGGTGCGCACAAGCGCGTTTGCGTAGTCGACCGCTCGCTGGTGTGCGTTGGGCGCTTGCGGTGAACCCGCTCGCTTGAGTGCGTCCGCACAAAGGGCGCGGATTTCGAGCCCATACTCACAGCCTTGCAGGTTCTCGACGGCACCCAGCGCCGTCGTGGCCAGCAACGTGGCTGAATGCATCTCGCCGAGATCCACGCGGGCGGCTGCCTCGATCGCCATGGCGTAGAAATGAAACGCGACGAGGGCCATGTCCTCGGCGCTCCGTCGCGCGGCGAGCGCGTTCTCCAGCGCGTCGTGGGGCTGTCGGCGCGCACGCGCAAATATGGCGCGGACGACGTTTTCGTACGTCCGGTCGTAGGCATTCTGCGTCGCCGTGATGAGCGCCCCCGCGTCGCTCAGATATCCCTCCGCGGCGTCCAGATCGACGAGCTCGGTCATGATCAACGCGCTGACGAGAAGCGTCTCCGCCCATCCGTCCTGGTCACCGTATCGGTCGTGAGCCTCGCGCGCTCGCTTCACGTACGCGAGCGCGCGGGGGACGTCCCCCAGTCGGAAATAGGTGTGGCCGATCGTCGTCAACGTCTTGGCGACCTGGAAGCGGCCGCCGATCGACAGGTCGATTTGAATCGATTCGAGCGCGAGCGCGATCGCATCCTCGTATCGTCCCTGGACGAACATCGAGTAAGCCAGCGAGTTCTTCACGCGCGCTTCGACGCGCCTCGCGCCGCACTTTTTGAAAATCGCGATCGCGTCGACGTGGGCGTCGACGGCCTCGCGAACGCGGCCCACGCGACGCAGGAGGATCCCGCGTGATCGCAGGACCTCGCCTTGGAGGCGCGGCGGCACGTGCGCGTTCGTTGCGGGATCGAAGGTGGCAAGCGCGCGGTCGCACGCCGCCAGGGCTCCCTGGACATCACCGAGCTCGCGCAAGAAATCACTGACCAGCGCTTCCGCCTCCACCTCGAGCGCAGGCGTCTTGGACGCGTGGGCTACCTCCGCCGCGCGCTTGGCAACGACAGAACCTCGCGCGAGATGCCCTTCGTCGAACTGGTAGCGTGCGCTGCGCAGAAGTCCGAGACATACCGCGCGCGGCGTGCCCAGAGACCGGACGAGACGACGCAGGGCCTTCAGGTTCGTCAGGCGTTCGCGCCGGCGGCCCAGCACCCGGTAGGAGCTCTCGAGAGCCTCGTGGGCCAGCACGCGACGCTGGTCGTCAGGACCCAAATAGGAAACGGCGCGCTGGTAGTACCGGATCGCCAGATGGGTCTGATGCGTGGAGCGCGCCGCACCTGCCGCCTCGAGATAAAAGTCGGCGGCGCGATCGTAGCTCTCGCCACGCGCGAGATGACGAGCCACGATCGCGGCGGACACGCCGCGCGCGAGCGACGTTCCCGCGAGGTGCTCGCCAAGAGCCTGATGCATCGGGCCGCGGTCGGCCGAGCCAATCTCGGCGTAGGCGACGTCGCGCGTCAGCGGGTGACGAAAGTCGACGAGCTCGCCTCTGCGGTCGCAAAGGCCACGCGCGCAGAGACGCACCACCGCTTCGTCCGAACCGCTTCCAGTGAGCTTGACCACGTCCAACAGGGGCAACGGGCCACCCGCAATCGCCAGCCAGTGAATCACTGCGTGTTCTTCCAGGGGTAGCTCGTGGAGGCGATCCCCGAGCAATTGCTCGAGCGTAGACGGGAGCTCGCGAAAACCCGCGTCCGCGCGATCCGTTTTGCTGAGGACCGCGACGCGCTCAGAACCCTCGGACGCTTGCGTCTCGCGGATCTCGAGTGCTCCGCGTTCGAGCAGCGCATCGAGCATCTCGAGCAGGAAAAATGGATTTCCGCCAACCTTCGGCAACAGGTCTGCGCACACCTGCCGTGCGCCTTCATGAACGCCGAGGCGCGACTTGACCAGACGCACCTGTTCCTCCGGGGTCAGTCCACGAAGCTCCATGCGCATGAGGCCATCGACCAGCTGCAGCACGCGTTCGTCCGGCCGGGTGACGACGAGAACGAAGATCGGGAGCGGATCGTTGCCGTGCACGATCTCGCTCAGGACATCGAGGCTCGCTTTGTCCCCCCAATGCGTCCCTTCGATCACCAAGACGAGTGATTGCCCGAGAGCGATTGCCGCGAGCAGATTGCGGACGCCGGCGACGATGTTCTTCCTCCGGCCATGCACGTCGTCGTCCTCGCCGCGGGCCGCGTGGCGATTCGTCGCGAGCTCCGCCAAGCGCCCCACCATCGGACTGGATGCGTCTCCGGTTGCGGCACCGCCGCCGGCACGGGCGATGAGCCCAGCCACCTGTTCGAACGGCTCGTCACCAGTCGTCCCAATGGCGGCTCGCACGAGCTCTGCGATCGCGGCGTACGGCACGACCATCATGACCGGAGTGCACTCGACATGGATCAAGCGTGCGTTCGGCGGGAGATCCAAAAGGAAGCTACCCACGAGGGCCGTCTTGCCTATGCCCATCTCGCCAATGATGGCGCGAGAGACGAGGTGCCCCGTCCCCGCGCCGCCGCTCACCGCTTCATTGAACGCCGCGCGCAAGTCCGCCTTCTCTGCGTCGCGGCCGACGAGATCGCTCGAACCCGCCTGAGCCTCCGCCACCCGCTCCTCGCGCGATAGGCTGCGCTCGAGCGCATAAACGCGCATCGTCGCGGGCACGTCGATCGCACCCGTCGTGTCGAGCTGGAGGCTCGGCGCGTCCCCCCACCGAAACTCGCGCCGCACCAGTCGATATACGCCGCCCGCAACCCACGTTCGACCCATGGGCGTCGCGCGAGCAAGAATATCGGCGAGGTAACTCGTCGGCTCGTGCAGCGCGTAGCGCACGAGGTGTCCCTGCGAATCCCGGGTTCCGCTCGCGATTCCGCGGACGATACCGAGGGACGCAGCGAGAGGCGCCGGTAGGTCCTCGAAGCCTGAGATCGTCTCGTGCACATCGAGGGCGAGCTGCACCGCGTCGCTCGACGCGCGCGAGGAATTCGCGACCAACCCTGCGATGGCCCGCGCATCCATATCCGTCGTCCAGATCCAGCGCATGCCGCGCTTGAACGAGAGATCGTCGAGCATCCCGCGAAGGCGATCGAGCGCGCGACGCGGCAGGACGAGAGCGTCGAGTCCGTGCAACCGGAGCGTGACGACCGCGACGTGGCGGACTTCGTGTGGTCCTTCGGGGAGCGGAGCTTGCGTCGGCAGAGGCGCCTCGGGCGGGACATCTCCGTCGAACCGATCCGCTGGATCGGCAGGCCGACTACTCTCGCGCACTTCCTCGATGCTCCTCGCGAGCGGAACCGCGGCCAGCGTGCGCGCATCGTCCGACCGCAAGCCACGTAGCGCGGCGTCCTGAGAGGGCGGATCGCTGCGCGTTTCACGCGGCAACAGCTGCCCGACTGTCGCCTCAAGTGTTGCGGCGTCAATGAGCTCGCCTTGTTTGACGATTGCCCGCCCGAGGGCACCCGCCAGCTCGCGCGCCGTCGCGAAGCGGTCCTCGCGCGCCGGCGAAAGCGCTTGCATGACGATCCGCTCGAGCTCCAGAGGAACGTCTTTGGCGTGAGTCGAGGGCGGCTCGACGATTCCCGAGCGCACGATGTCGAGCAGCGCCTCGCCTCCCAGGCCTCCATGGATGGGCCGGCCGACCAAGATCTCCCAGAGAATGACGCCGAGCGCATAGAGGTCGCCCCGCCGGTCGACACTTTGGCCGCGCGCCTGCTCCGGGGACATGTATCCGATCTTTCCCTTGAGGACCCCCTGCTCGTCGGCAAAGAGGCGAGCGCTCGCGATGCCAAAGTCGGCGATTTTCACGGCGCCTTCGTACGAAAGCAGGATGTTCTGCGGGCTCACGTCGCGATGGACGATTTCGAGCGGAAGCCCGGCCTCGTCTTTCTTGTCGTGCGCGTAGTGCAGGCCCTTGGCCGCCTCCGCGACGATCCACGCGCCAATCCACGGCGGAATTTGTGTTCCTTTCGCGCGCGCGGTGCTCATCAGGCGCCCCAAGTCGCACCCCTCGACATACTCCATCGCCAGGAGCAAACCCTCGTCGCCGAAGTCTTGAAACTCGTAGACTTGAACCACATTGGGATGATTCAGACGGGTGGCCAGGTGCGCCTCCTCGATGAACATCGACCGGAAGCGTTTCGAAGCGCCGTGCGTGGGTAGGATGCGCTTGAGGACGAGGACTTTGTAAGTGCCCTCTGCCCCACGTTTCTTCGCGAGAAATACCTCCGCCATGCCGCCAGCCCCGAGGCGCCGTACGATCTCGAACTGTGCAATCTCGGACGGCGGAGGCGATGCGGGAGGCTTGGACGACATCGGAAGGGTCGCCGGGACAGGCGAACCGCGTACGAGTCTACAACGGCCGCG
This sequence comes from Myxococcota bacterium, assembly GCA_030776305.1. Taxonomy (GTDB): domain Bacteria; phylum Myxococcota_A; class Polyangia; order Polyangiales; family Polyangiaceae; genus Palsa-1150. Next base: position 2,112 of record JALYHX010000246.1, on the reverse strand, counting down.
CGCCCCTCGCGCGACGGGAACTCTCTGCGCTAATCTCGAGTCGCCGCAGAACCTACCTGCGTAGCCTCGACTTCCGCCGACAACGCGAATTTTTCATGGACGAACCGAACACACGACCTGCGCCGGCGGCGAGCGGCATCCTCGCAAAGACCCCCTTTTTGCACCTGCTGGTCTACGCGCTCGACAAAGAGCTCACCGGTTCGTTCGAGCTGTTCGCCCCTGACAAGCGGACGGCCGCCATCCTTTTCGTCAAAGGCCATCCGGCGAAGGTGCGCACGAGTGAACCGGTGGCGTACCTGGGGCGAGTCCTCCTTGAGCTCGGTCACGTCACGGACGACCAACTCAGCCGGTCGCTGACGGAGTTGAGCAAGGCAAAAGCTGCGAAGCCGATGCTGCACGGCCAGCTCCTCCTCGCGCAGGGGGTTATCGATGCGCCCAAGCTCAAGGCGGGACTGCAAGAACAACTGGCCCGCAAGCTGCGGTACGCGGCAGGTATCCCTTCGGATACGAAATATGCCTACTACGATGGATTCGATGCACTGCGCGGCTGGGGGGGCGATGGGGATCCGATGGACCCCGTTCCCCTATTTTGGGGGATGCTGCTCGAGTATGCTCCGTGGGAGCACGTGAACGCGGCGCTCGCGCGCGTGTCGGCATCTCAACTGCGCCTCGCGCCCAGCGCCGACCTCGAACGCCTCCACTTGAAGAACGATGAGCTTGCGGCGGCGCGGCTGTTGCTCGCGCGCCCGATTCGCGCGTCGGAGATTGCTGGTGCGGCTCGGCTCAACGACCGTACAGGGCAGCTGCTCGCCTACCTGCTGCTGATGACCAAACAGGTAGAAGTTCTGACCGCCGTCAGCGCCCGACCTTCCTCCGGGCCAGCCGACGCTCGGCCGCGCACGCGCAAAGAGACGTCCTCCGCGCCACCTGCCCCCGCAACGAAGCAGACCGTGGCGCCGAAGGCCACGCGAAACTCGACGCCGGTTCCTCCGCCCACGCTCTCCCCCGAGCTCGCTGAGCGTTGGCGGGAGATCGTCGATCGCGCCGGGAGGATCGATCGCGCGGACTACTTCATGATGCTCGACATTGCGCGCGATGCCACGCATGAAGAGGTAGAAGCTGCGTTCTTCGCCTTGGTCAAACGCTGGCATCCCGACCGACTTCCAGCCGAGCTCGCGCCGGTTCGTGACGCCTGCTCTCGCGTGTTCGCCCGCATGAGCGAGGCGCACGGCACCCTGGCCGATGACGAGCGGCGCTCACGCTATATGGGGCTCCTCGCTGACGGCAGCGGCTCGCCGGAGATGCAGGCCACGGTCGCCAAAGTGATTGAGGCCGCCACCTCCTTCCAGAAGGCCGAGGTCTGCCTCAGGCGAAACGACTGGGCGCAGGCCGAGACGTTCTGCACCAAGGCACACCAGGACGACGAAACGCAACCGGACTATCTCGCCATGCTCGCATGGCTGCTTGCGCTCAAAGTGGAGAACCAATCGCCGGAGAAAACGGTCCAGAGCATTCAAATGCTGGAACGGGCAATCGCGATGAACGACAAATGCGAGAGAGCCTACTTCTGGCGTGGAATGCTTTTGAAGCGCCTCGCCAAGAACGACCTCGCCGTCAAGGACTTCAAGCGCGCGGTCGAACTCAACCCGCACAACATCGACGCCGCGCGCGAAGTTCGCCTCTACAACATGCGGGGGGGTGGGCGGCGCTCGAGCAAGCCGCCCTCTGCCACGAAGCGTTCGACTCCGTCGCCGCCGAAATCCGAGGACGCCGGGCGGCAAAGCATCCTGGGGCGCTTGTTCAAGAAGCCTTAGTACACCGCCCCGCGAGTTGGTGCCCAACTTGCGGCCGCATATGGCGGGCGCTGCTGGCGCCGCGCGGCGGGATACTCATGGGTCTCGTAAGGGGCGCCTCGCGCCCCTCGGCCTCGCGTGCGCGAGACCTCACCCCGAGAGAATCGCTTCCGCGGCGATTCGCGTACAGCTCCCCGTGGCTTTCACCTGGACACTCTCTTACGGGGAGCCGTAGTTACCTGGCCGATATCACTTTCGTCGGGCCGAGGGCTTCTCCGACGGTGCTGCTGCAGGGAGAGGCGACGGCGGCGCGGCCGTC
>JALYHX010000245.1 GCA_030776305.1 Myxococcota bacterium | reverse complement strand
CTTGAGTGCCGAAGTTTCCGCGGGGTGTCCGAGACGGCGCGACAACCGCTTTTGTCGGTTCCCACCCGGCAACCGAGCGACACAGCCCGGTTCTCGTGCGCGTTGTGAGCGGCGCGCCTAGGTTCCGGACAGTAATGTCCGCGCTCCGGAGCCCTCGTGAGCTCCGCCTTGCCCAAGACGCCGCGAGCGCGAAGGCCCAAGCGGCCCGCTAGGGCCCCCCCTTACCGGCACACGCGCCGGGTATCAGGCGTGGGCTCGCCCGCGCCCCATGAGGGCGTGCTTCACGACGAGCACCACAATCGCGCCGATTACGGCGACGAACATACTCCAAAGATTGAAGCCATCGACGCCCGTCGCGCCGACCAGGTGAAAGAGAAAGCCCCCTACAACCGCGCCCACGATCCCTAGAATGATATCGAGGAGCACGCCTTCGCCCGTCTTATTCACAATTTTGCTGGCGATGAATCCTGAAACTAGCCCTAAAACAATCCATGCGACAATCGACATTTCAGCCTCCAGGTGTTGTCGGAACGTGGCCTGTACCCGATGGAGAAACCGGGGACATCGCAAAGGGAGCAGCAAGAAGCGCGCCTCTTATCTTTGAAACGTTGCAGGACTGTTCCCCATTGCGGAGCGGCCCCGTGCAAGATGAAACGCCGCAACTGCTGCTACGTAAGGGCGGTGATCGCAGAGAGCATCCGTCAGCACAATCAAGCAGCCGGAGAGTAAGTCGATCATGGGCGAGCGAGCACCCCCCGTGTGGCGCACTTACTGAGGTCGGTCGCATCTCGCCGTGCAGAGCCCCGCGAATCACACCCCGGCAAGGTTGCCTCGACCGTGGCGTATTGGGGACCCACTAAGAGTCCCATTGCGCAGCGCGTCGTCCATGTAGCCGACGCAAGCGGGCCGTCAACGGCTCGTCGCGAGGACCCGCCCCTTCTCCCTATAGCCGGCGAGAATTCGGTCGATTGCCAACGACGTGCGCGCAGCAGTCGCACCAGAACTCGGACAATTGCCCATGCCACAAAGTTGGTCGACCACAGATTGAATCAGGGGCTGCTGAATGTGGGGAGGGTGAGCGATCGTTCGACACGTTTCACCATACTCACCCGTGACGCGCACCGGCTCATCGTCGAACGCCGAAAACGCCAACGCTCCCCTAGCGCCTTGGATTTCGACGACGTCGCCATCCGACGACGCCGTGAAGGCGAAGACGCCCGCGCCGACGACTCCGCTCGCGAAGCGAGCGGAGAACGCTACACAGTCTTCGGCCGGATAAAGCCTCGCCTGATTGACGGCAACGCCAGCTACCTCATCGATGGGGCCCAAAATCCAGTCCAAAAGATCGAGGACATGGCTTCCGAGATCGACGAACCGGCCACCACCTGCAATCTCCGGCAGTACCCGCCAAGGTAGTTGCTTCGTGTCGCGCTCGTCTTCCGCGATGCGCCGTCTCAAAGTAACTCGCACGAAGCGAGGCTCACCAATGGCCCCCGAATCCACGAGTTCCTTAACCCATGCAAATCTCGGCAGAGCCCGGCGGTAGTAGGCTATGAAGAGCGGAAGGCGCGCAACGTCGAAGGCCTCGTTCATCTCCAGGCATTCGTCATGGGTTAGAGCCATCGGCTTCTCGACATACGCCGGCTTGCCCGATTTCGCGCAAGCGAGAGCGTAAGCACGATGGTTGGCCGGAGGGGTCGCGATGTAGACGGCATCGACGCCGGGGTCGTCGATGAGTTTCTGGGCGTCGTCGTACCATCGGGCGACGCCATGTCGGACTGCGTAATCCCGAGCCAGCTCCCCTCTTCTCCGCATGACTGCCGCGAGCGAAGATCGATTCGCCTTCTGTAGCGCTGGACCACTCTTCACCTCGGTCACATCCCCGCAACCAATGATTCCCCAGCGCACCATCCCCAACGTCATTCGGCCGTCCTCGCCGCAATCAGGTTAGTCTCGTCGGCGGCCGTTTCCCAGATCTAGGCTTGGGTGCTGCTAACGAAGCTGGGCCGACCGCGTATGCGCTGCAACGTTTGCTCGGCGCGCCGCCGCATCGACAACCCGCGCACATCAGTCTGATCCACGGCCCCAGCACCCCTCGACGTCGCATTGTCTGGGCTGTCCGAAGGACCCTCAACAAACGCGCAGCAGAAGGAAAAATAAGAAAGCGCCCCCGACAGGACCTTGACGGGCCCAATCATATCAGTGTCCTGGCACCTCGAATGCAACCGGGTTCGTCAGCCGACCGATACGCTCGATTTCGATCTCCACGGTGTCACCGGGCTGGAGCCATCGCGGAGGAGTCCTCGCCATCCCAACGCCGTGCGGAGTGCCGGTGAGGATCGCCGTACCAGGCAAAAGGGTGGTACTTGCGCTGAGAAATTCGATCAGTTGCGCAACATCGAAAATCATATCCGATGTCGTCCAATCCTGAACCCGCTCTCCATTCAAGATGGTGGCGATGCCCAGCGCGTTGGGGTTCGCAATCTCGTCGGCGGTGACGAGACGCGGCCCGAGCGGCGCGAACGTGTCGAACGTCTTTCCACGGCACCATTGCCCCCCCCCTCGACGAATTTGCCAGTCGCGTGCCGAGACGTCGTTCGCACACGTATAACCAAGCACGCATTCAAGCGCGCGCTCGCGCGAGACGTTCTTGACGGCCTTGCCGACAATCACAGCGAGCTCGCATTCATAGTCCACTTGCTCGCTCGGCAAATGACGCGGAATCCGAATGTAATCTCCGGGGTGCTGAAGCGCATTGACCCCCTTCATGAAAAGCACGGGGTACTCTGGCACCTTGCCATTCGTTTCCTCGATGTGCTTCCTATAGTTTGAGCCGATACAAAATATCTGCGTCGGCGCGATAGGGGCAAGCAGCTTGGTAACTTCGGCGGACCTGGAGGTGGTCGTCCATTGGCCGAAGATATCGCCATCGATACGAGATATGGCGCCATCCGAGCCCTCCGCTCCATAATGTATCCGCCTGTCACCGTCCTCATATCGAACGATTTTCATCTTGAGTCGTTCTCCAAATACACGAACCGGTCAGAACCTCGGCGCGCCAAAGGTTCAGGGACACTGCTTCGGATAGAAGCCGAATGTAGCCTGCGCCGGCGCGAAGCCCCTGAAATAAATGAAGTTGGCATCCTCGTCTGCGCTAGCGACCGCTGGAGAGGGCACGAACTTGCTTCCATCCCAGATGGTCGTGCCGTTCAGTTGCACGACCCTGGATTTGCCGAACTTTGGAACGCCTACCACGCCCGTCGAGCCAATATTCGTGGAGGAGTCGACGTGCAAGGTGAAATCGCCGCAGGCCGGGTGGTCGTACGAAACCGCCACGACTTTCCCTGGCGCCATCGAGAGAGAGCCTTCGGCGTGGGCCAGATCGCCGGCATGTGGCGCAACGTGATAGGCCTGTCCGGCGGGAGAATCCGGAGCGACGCCGAGTACCCATTGCGTCATTGAAAAGGTCGGCCCCGAGGACCACCCGTGCGCGGTGCTCATGTACGAGCCGCCATACCCGAAGCTGCCGTCGTCGAGATACCCTTCCCAAAAAGTACTTCCGGTACCGGTGGGCGCGTTGAGCATGTAACCC
>JALYHX010000244.1 GCA_030776305.1 Myxococcota bacterium | reverse complement strand
CGGCGGTATGGGCCTTCTCAAGACCCAGCACGCGCAAAGCGGAGCAGCCGGGCAGTTTCGCGTCGGCTTCGTCGGTGAATGGTTCTCCGCTGGCTTTCTTTGCACGGCGAACTTCAACTGCGTGGCTCCAAGAACCGGGTTGGCTCTCAGCAGCGATTCGTTGAATCACGTCGGCGGCACGCTGTCCGTCGGCGCGACGCTCTTTCCGATCGGCGCTGGCGCGTTCGAAGGCTACGTGTCCACGGGTGCATATGCCAACAGCGATACGGCGAACAATCCGCCGTTACTGCAGGTCCTCGGAGACACGAACTTGGGCATCAAATTCGCGGCGCCGATCGGTAGCGTCCTCAACTTGGGTCTCTTTACCGAACTATGGCTGATCAACGGCAGCGGCTCGGTAGGGCTGGACGGGAACGGCACCAGCGCCCGGTTCGGTGGCTTGGGAACACTCGATTTCCGTGGTCTCGAATCGCACGTTCCTCTCCGCTTCAGCCTCAACGTCGTCTACATGGTCGACAACACCGCCGACGTCGTACAAAGCACCGAGCAAGCGCGCGGCGTCGCGGCAGGCACGTCGAATAGGCCCCAACCGGTGACGCGCATCGAACGCTACGGGCTGGGCATCAACCGGGTGGATCACCTGGATTTGCTTGCGGGTGTCGAATTCTTCGCCGCCGAGGAGCGCGTCCGTCCGTTCATCGAGGCGAAGATCCTCGCTCCGGTCAATCGGCAAACCTATGCCTGCAAACCGGACAATCCGAGCAGCGACCTTTGCATGGCCAACAACACGGTCATCCCCGCCACGCTCACCCTCGGCGGCCGCTTCTTGCCGTGGAAACGCGGATTCTCACTGCTCGCTGCCGTCGATATCGGTCTCGGGGGCACGACCACGTTCGTCGAGGAATTGCAGCCCGTGCCGCCGTGGACGATTTTCCTCGGAGCCGGGTGGGCCGTCGACACCTGGGAACGCCCGCCCGTCATCAAGACCAAATTGGTCGAGAAGACAGTCGAGAAAGCGCCGCCCCCGCGAGGGCACATCGTCGGATTCGTCCACGAGAAGGACAAGAACACGCCGATTGTCGGCGCCATCGTGGCTTACCGCGAGCAGGCGAATCTCTCACCGCTATCGACCGGCGCGGACGGGAAGTTCGCCGACGAAGTGCCGCCTGGCCCGTACTCGTTCGACATCAAAGCGGACGGCTACAAGCCAGGAACGTGCGACGCAAACGTTCCGGCGGAAGGAGGCGAGGTCCCCATCGATTGTCCGCTCGACGCGATGCCGCGAACGGGCACCGTATCGGGCCATGTCCGAGATGCGGACACGAACCAACCCCTCGGCGGTATTCCTCTCGGTCTGACCGATGCCCAGAAGAAGGAGCTTCGGCTCACCACCGATTCGTCCGGGGGCTTCAAATTCGACGCCGTGCCACCTGGGACCGCAGAGTTGAGCATCGTCGCGGAGGGATACCTCGCGTTGATCGCTCCGGTGGACGTCAAAGTGCGTCAGGACAACGCGACCGATCTCATGCTGCGCCCGAAGCCGAAGCAGGCCAACGTTCAGATCACGGCCAATGAGATCACGATCAAGCAGCAAATTCAGTTCGCGCTCGACAGCGCCGTCATCCTTCCGGAGTCCTTTGGTCTTCTCACCGAGATCGCCGATACGATCATCCGCCACCCGGAGGTCCGGCGCGTCGAAGTACAAGGGCACACGGACAACAGCGGCACGCCCGATCACAACAGGATCCTGAGCGACCAGCGCGCCGACGCGGTGCGGGCGTGGCTCGTACAGCACGGCGTGCAATCGGACCGTCTCGTCGCGAAAGGCTTTGGACAGGACAAGCCTCTCGTTCCGAACGTCACGGCACAAAATCGTGCCAGGAATCGTCGCGTTCAGTTCATCATCCTCGAAAAATCGGAAGGGTCTCAGCCGGCCGTGGGGGCTACTCCGGGCGAGCGAAAAAAGACCCCACTGCCGGGCTTCTGAAGCGCGACGCGGAAAACCGCTGGCTTCTGGCCTCCCGGAACCGCAAAAAGTAGCGAGGGGAGCGGCGGTGCTCCCCGGGCGACGACGATTGGGCGGTCGTAGCTCTCCCTGGCCTTGATCACTGCCGCATCAGGGGGTAGTGTACCGCGCCCAGTTTGGTGGTTTTCAAACACGCGGGACCCCAATCCGGGGCCCGCGTTTTTTTTCGCTTTTGTACGCATCATGTCGAACTCCCTCTCTGCCTCCATGCACGGATTCGATCGCGCCGCGCTCCAGCGCGTCGTCGAACCGATCGCCCATGCGCACGGCGCGGAGGTCGTCGACCTGGAATTCAAGCCCGACCGCGGCGCCTGGGTGCTTCGCGTCTACGTCGAGAAAGCCGGTTCGGCGGCACTCAGACTCTCCACGCGCGACGCGGCCGTAGACCTCGAGCTCTGCTCGAAAGTGTCACGCGACCTCAGCCCGGCTCTCGACGTCGCGGACCTCATCCCGCACGCCTACCACCTCGAAGTTAGCTCTCCGGGCATCGAGCGTCCGCTCCGTGATGAGCGTGACTTCGCCCGGTTCGTCGGCCAAAGGGCGAAACTCAAGCTCCGCGAAGCCATCGACGGACAGCGCGTCCTGATCGGCGCGCTCGACGGGATCGCCGACGGCAAGGTACGTGTTGCCCTTGGCAGTCATACGTACGAAGTGCCGCTGTCGTCGGTCGAGAGCGCGCGTCTCGTCTTCGAATTTGGCTCCAGCGGCAAGGACAAGAGGAAGCACTGAGGGCACCCATGGCAATTCAGCAGCAACAGACCGGCGGAGACATCACGCTCCTTCAAGCGATCGAGATGGTCGCCAAGGACAAGGGCATCGACAAGGCTCGCCTCATCAAGACCGTCGAGGAGGCGATCCTCAAGGCAGCCCAAAGCGTCTTCGGCGCCAATCGGGAGCTCGAAGCGCGCTTCAACGAAGAGACGGGGCAGGTCGATCTCTTCCAGTACCTGACCGTAGTCGATGACGTCGCGGACGAGGACCGAGAGATCGCCTTCGAGGACGCGCGACGGCTCGGCCTCGAGGCGGAGCTGGGCGAAGATCTGGGCTTTCAGATCTTCTGGCATCCGTCCGACGCGAAGAGGGCTGCGGATCAGGACAAAGACTATGGCGACATCCTGCATGTGAAACAGGCGCGCCAGGCTTTCGGGAGGATTGCGGCGCAGACCGCGAAGCAGGTGCTCATCCAACGCGTGCGTGACGAGGAGCGAGACCTCATCTTCAATGAGTTCAAGGATCGTAAGGGCGAGCTCATCAAAGGCGTCGTTCGCCGCTTCGAGAAGGGCAACAATCTCATCGTCGATCTCGGTCGCACCGAAGGGATTCTGCCGTTCCGCGAGCAAACCCCGCGCGAGACGTACCGACCCGGCGACCGGATCGTCGCCTACGTCAAGGACATCGATCGCGAGGCGCGTGGCCCACAAGTCATCCTGAGTCGCAGCGATCCGCGGCTCGTCGAGAAGCTCTTCGAAGCGGAAGTCCCTGAGATCTACGAGGGGATCGTGAAGATCGTCGCATGCGCGCGTGAGTCGGGTGCGCGGTCCAAGATTGCCGTCACGAGCCGCGACGCGGACGTCGATCCGGTCGGCGCCTGTGTCGGCATGAAGGGCGCGCGAGTGCAGGCAGTCGTCCAAGAGCTGCGTGGGGAGAAGATCGACATCGTCCCGTACGATCGCGATCCGGCGCGCTTCGTGTGCGCGGCGATTCAGCCGGCCGAGGTCAACAAGGTCATCGTCGACGAAGCGGACGGGCGCATGGAGCTGGTCGTCCCCGACGAAAAGCTGAGTCTTGCCATTGGCCGCAAGGGCCAAAACGTGCGCCTTGCCGCGCAGCTCTCCGGCTGGAAGCTCGACATCATCAGCGAGAGCAAGTTCAAGCAAATGGAAGAGGAGGCCGTCGGCCAGCTCCAGCAGGTGGACGGGGTTTCCGAAGCGATTGCCCGCAGCATGTATCGCCTCGGCTTTCGTACGCTCGAGGAGCTCGCGGAGGCCAGCGAGCAGGAGCTCGCGTCGATCCCCGGTCTTGGGGGCCCGGACGCGGCGACGCGCGTTCGAACGACCGCCGAGGCTACGATGGAGCGCCTGCGCCAGGAGCGAATACGAGCCGCGTCGTCACGTGTCGAGCCTTTGACGGAGCGCGAACGGCTGCTCTTCATTCGCGGCGTGGGCGAACGAACGGTGCAGCTCCTCGAGGACGCCGGCTACAAGACCGTCGAGGACATCCTGCGCGAGGACGAGGACAAGCTCGCGATCAAGACCGGTTTGGGCATCAAAAAGGCGCGCGCAATCAAGCAGGGCGCCGAGCACTTCGTGTCGAGCGAAGCGAAGGTGATCGAGGCTGCGCGCCGTGAAGCGATGGCGAAGGCGCGCGAGGTGGTGCAGCCGCCACTGACGTGAATTGAGGTCGCAGTTCTTGGATGAGACGATGAAACAGCGAACGGACCATGAAAAGCGCACGACGCGGACGTGCATCGGCTGCGGCTTGCGTGACGATCTCGCCGCGATGGTGCGCTTGACCATGGTTGGCGACGAAGTCGTCTTCGGCGCGCAGTTTCACGCGGGTCGTGGAGCGCATCTGCACCCGCGCCCAGCCTGCGTTGCCAAAGCGCCGCGGGGACTCACGCGGGCGTTCAAGGCCGAGGTGCGCGTCGATGCCGCCGACCTCGGGAGGCGCCTCGTCATGTCTTGTGACCGACGCATGGTCGGGCTTTTTCTTGCCGCGAGGCGCCGGCGCTCGCTCGCCGTCGGAGCCGATGCGGCAACCGCTGCGTTGCGGGAGGGGGCGCCACTCGCCATTGTCGCGCTCGACGCGGGATCAGTTCGAAACAGCCTAGAGGTGGAACGCGCGGTCGCAGCCGGTCGCGCAATGGCGTGGAAGACGAAAGACGAGCTAGGAGCCTTGCTCGGCGAGGAGGCCGTCGCGATTTGCGCGGTTCGTCACGCTGCCATCGCATCCGAGCTCAAGTTCATGCGCGCGGCGGCAGATGCGGGGGCCGTGGCGACGAGGGAAGGTGCCGAATGCAGCAGACGTCCGGAGGCTCGATGAGCAGCAAGGTTCGCGTCTACGAGGTGGCAAAGCAGTTGAACCTCGACCCAAAGCAGGTCGTGGGACTGTTCCAAGCCATCGGCGTGCCGGAGGTACGCAATCACATGAGCTCGGTCGAGCCGGAGGCGGTCGAGCGCGTGAAGCGTCACCTCGAGAAACAGAGGACGCACGACGTCGTCGAAGAGCGCATCCGCCCGACTGTCGTGAAGCGGCGCGCCATCGCGAAGGCGTCCTCCGTGTCGGCCCCGCAAACGGACGCTGCCTCGGGCCCCGCGCTCCCGGCGTCGCCGCCTTCGGTGCGACGGCTGGATGACGCGACCCTGCAGGCCGAGGTGAACGGTCACACCGAAGGGGCCTCCGGAGTCCCGTCGCGGCGCGGGCAACACATCGTCGCGGAGCCTCCGGTCGGTCGCGACGACGCCGCATCGCCGCAGCCGGCTCGTGGGCGAAATGTCGATAGCGGCCGGCTACCCATTCCGGAGGAACGCAAGAGCGGAGGCGTACTCGATCCCGCGCCGGTTCCCCGTGACCGAGGAAGCTCGCGCAGCGTCGTACCGCTCGAGCCGGCGCCCACGCGCGCGTTGGAAGTCCCACCGCCTCCCGCCGAGCGGCCTACGGACGACGCCGCAGCGGCCGCCGCTCCCGCTCCAGTGAACGAGCAGTCCATCTCGCCGTTGCCCCAGCTGTCGAACACGGTCGCTCCGTTCCCGCCCGCGCCATCCGCGGCGCCTCCTCCGATTGCGGCCTCGGAGCCCGCGCCGTTGCCGCGCACCGGTCAGGTGCCAAAGACCGGCGTGGAGTATTGGACCGGCCGTCCGGGAGTGCCGATGCCCGCGTCCGGCGCAGCGAGTGGACCGTCGTCGTCGCGTTCGGCTGCGTCGCAACAGCCGAACATGCCCCGTCGCGTGCAATACGACCCGCGCGCCGGGGCCGTAGGCGCTCCCAGCGCGCGCCGCGATGTGCGTGCCCCTGGCCAACAACCAGGCCGACCCATGATGGGGCGCAGCCCGGGCGGCGCGGG
>JALYHX010000243.1 GCA_030776305.1 Myxococcota bacterium | reverse complement strand
GCTCTATAACGTCATCGTCTACGTACCCGGCGCGGCGGTGGGGCCGCTGGAGTCGACAGGTGTCAGCTGCGACAAGTGTGGCGGCACAGTGTCGGGCTCCCCGGTGGCGGCGGTCCTCACCGACGCGACTGGGCACTTCACGCTGAAGGGGGTCCCGGCGGGCAAGGACATCTCGCTCGTCATGCAAGTCGGCAAGTGGCGCCGCATCGTGACCGTTCCCAGCGTCGCCGAGTGCGCCGAAACCGCGATCTCCAACCACGATCTGACTCGCCTGCCGCGCAATCAGAGCGAGGGCAGCATCCCGCGCATCGCGATCGCGACCGGTGGCGCCGACCCGCTCGAGTGCCTGCTGCGCAAAGTAGGCGTCGATGACTCCGAGTTCACGACTGCGGGTGGAAGCGGTCGCGTCCATCTCTACGCAGGTGGCGGGTGGACCGACGCCCAATCCGTCACGCATCCTGCATCCAGTCAATTTGCGACGTCTCTCAACGCCGGCGCGGCGTTCGTGGATGCAACGACGCTTTGGAATAGTGCGACCAACCTGCAGACGTACGACATGCTCCTGATGGCTTGCGAAGGGACGCTGAACGCGGCGACAAAGCCCCTGTCTGCACGGCAGGCCTTGTCGGACTTCGCTGCGGTCGGCGGTCGTCTCTTCGCCTCTCATTGGCACCGCTACTGGTTCTCCGATGGCCCGAGCCCCGTCCCTTCAGTGGGCACGTGGACGGACCGCATCGATCCGGCTGCGTCCGGTACGATTGCGATCGGGACGGTCGACTCGTCCTTTCCGAAGGGCATGGCGCTGCGTGATTGGCTCGTCAACGTCGGCGCATCGACGACGCCGGGTCAATTGCCCATCAAGGACTCGAAACACAACCTCGATGCCGTCAACCTCGCGGAGGCGCAGCAGTGGATCACGCTGCCCAACCCGAATGCCAATAACCGGACGGCAGTGGAGTACACGACGTTCAACACGCCCGTCGGGCAGAGCGCCGGGGCGCAGTGTGGCCGCGTCGTGTACAGCGACCTGCACGTGTCGTCGGGGGACCAACCCGGAGAACCATTTCCGATGGGATGCGTGACCACCGAACTCTCGCCCCAAGAGAAAGCGCTCGAGTTCATGTTGTTCGATCTGTCGTCTTGCGTGCAGACGGATGGCAAACCCCCGCAGTCACCGCTTTATTGAAGCAGAAATCGTAAATTTTGATTTTTACCCTTCGAGGGAGAAATCGTATGCGTCAATTCGTGCTTTCCGCGGCTCTCGTATCTTCGGTGCCGTCTCATGCGTTGTGTTCGTCTTGAGCGTTGCTGCGTGCAGCGGCGGCGACGCGACTCCAGTCATCGGAGGGGATAGCGGCATCGACGACCGCTCCTCGTCCTCGTCGTCCGTTGGAAGTGGGAGCGGAAGTGGAGGCGGGGGCGGGAGCGGCGCAACTAGAGACGGCGGCTCCGATTCGACCACCGGTGGCGACTCCGCCATGATCGGCGACTCGACGATGAGCGACGCCACCGGCGGCGACTCGACGACCACGCAAGACGCGGCGGATGCAAGCGGCGGCGACGCCACGATGGTCACCGACGCAGGCGACGGCGGGGCGAATGACTCGGGGACGGGAGGGGATGGGTCCGACGCGAGCGCCAGTTGCGGCGCCGATAACACCGCGTGCGTCCACAATGGAAGCCAGGGCCGTTGCAAAGGCCCTCGCGGGCTGTGCGTCGCGGGCGCTTGTATGTGAGCTTCAAAGGAAGTTCCTGTTGCTCGCTCGGCATCTCCCATCTTCGCGCCGTGCTCGGCGACGTAAAGGATGCAACGAAGTCGGCAACGCGCTTCCGGAGCAGCATGCCGGAGCCGTTCGACGGTTGGCGCGCAGGGTGGGCGCTGCCGCTCCCTGCGTCTGGATTGCGCCCCCGATGTGGAAGCGCGACGGTCCCGGATGGCTCCAGGTGATCCACGACCATTGCGCGCCTTGCCTCTTCTTCGACAGCGACGCGGTGCTCGGTGGGCTCCGGCCGGACGAGCGGCAACGCGACCGTATCCATCCGAACCGAAGGGGAGGGGCGCGCTGGGCCGAGGCGTTCTGGGGATGGCTGGAGGACCACCGGGAACGCGGGGCTCATGGCTGGGACCTCGTGGGGTTCGAGAGAAGACAGGGGAGCCGCGGAAGAATGGGTCTCGTGCAGTTGTCCGTGACATCGGCGCGGAGTGAGCGCCGCGCTTCGGCGATCCGCGCTGCGTCGCGGGGAAGCTTCGCTTGTGACCGCGAGAGAATCGCTCCCTTGGGAGAGAACGTGCGCGACTGGCGCGGGAGCAATGCTCGTTCGACGAGAAGCGAGCTTCGCCGGTGGATTGGCGAAGGTCGGTCGCGAAGCAGCGACGCTCGCGACGCGATCCGCGAGCGTCAGGCGCGGCCGAGTCACTCTGGGTCAGCCCGGAGCGAAGCCAGCTTCGGGCATCGCGACGCTTGCTTTCGCCATTGCGAAGCTCGCTTCGTGAGTACCTTTGCTTGCTTTCGTTGCAGCGAGGCTCGTTCGGTGGGGCCCCAAGCTC
>JALYHX010000242.1 GCA_030776305.1 Myxococcota bacterium | reverse complement strand
CGCCGGTATTCGTGATGGTCAGCGTTTTGGTCACGGGCATCGCCCCGCAGCCCACTGCACCAAATTCGATGGCGCTCGCCGACAGCAATGCGGAGGGAGGGTCCGCAACCGCGGCATCCCCAGTGTCCTGCAACGTAGCGTCGATTGGGGTGTTGGGCGCATCGGCAGCGTCGAAGGTGGCGTCCGGCGCATCGGCCGAAGGTGCGTCGGAAGAGCGCGCGTCGCCGTCCGTCGCGTCACCGGCCGCGGCGTCCCCGCCATCGCCCGGAATGACGTGCATCCCGTTGTCGTCCCCAGAGCCTACGCAGCCTGAAAGGATACCGATGCAAGCAGCCGTGGACCCGAGGCAGACGCAGACCGCAGCCAATCGACCGCCGGTGTTGCCGAGTTGAAGTGCCATGCGAACGTGCTCCGCTTGCTCGGCGCACGTGCCACGTGCGGCTGCCGTTCTTTACGCGAACCGATGTCGACTGCAAGGACTTCGCCCGTGTGTGCCGTGCAAGTCACATGTCGCTCACACAATGGACACGCAGGGCGACGCCGACGGAGCGCGTGCGTCGAGTACGTCACGTTTCTTGGGTTATCGGAGGCGACACGGCCGAGCGGCGACGAAAGGCGGCAGTTGCCAAAGCGAGAGCGGCGATCAGCAAGAGCGCGCTCGCCCCACCGAAGACGAGCGCCATGCGATGACGTGAGCGCTCGCGCGCTGTCTCGCGCTCCATTTGCGCGAGGCCATCGGGTCTCATGGAGCCCTCGTTGGCCAGCTGGATCAAACGTTCAGCCTCTTCGTAGCGGCCCTGGACCATCGCCAGCGACCACTCGTAGGTCAAGGTCTTCGCGGCGTTCGGAGCGCGGGCGCTCATCGCATACGTGCATTGCTGCAACCGGGATGCATCGCGCATTTTGACGCCGATGTCGCATTCGATCTCGACGGCAGCCGCGTCGCCACCGTTGGGGTCGTCCCGAACGTGTTTGACGACGTCCGTCAGCGCCGCAATCTCCTTGTCGTTCAAGGGACCAGACTTGTCGAGCACCACGTGCACGTACTGCGCATAGTCGCCGAGGAGCACTCCCTCGCGAAGCAGCGCCTCCGAGCATGCCACGATGGCGTTGTCGCGCTGTCCGATCGCGGCGTACTCCGTGCATAACTTGCCAAATGCGATGGCTCGGTCGGGCACCGCCTTGGCGAGTGCCTTGAAGAATTTGATGGCGGTCTCGTGATCGCCTGCGTTCGACGCTTTGAGCGCCCGAGCGGTTACATCTTGGAGCCAATACCCGAACTGGAGTGGATTTCGGTTGCGGGCGCCTTCCCCGGGGATTTCGCTGTCCGGGAATTCTTCGTTGATCTTCCAGTCGCCGATGTCACCGGGATTCTTGTGCAAAGCTGGCGCCGGCGGGTGCTCGTCCTCGGCCGGGGACGCCGGAGTACTCTCGGCTCTCGCGGGCGCGGTGGAAAGCGCTCCGGCAAATACCATGAATCCGATCATCGCCGCCGTATGGACGCGGCGTCGCGTTCGCCCCACGACGTGCCAGATGGCATGCACGATGGTACCCAAAATCGCAAACGCGATGACAACCCAAGCCGCGGCCATCCACCACGGAGCATTCAGCTCGTCGAGGACGCGTCGCGTGGTGGGGTCGTTCGGCGCAATCCGCAGGAGCTCTCCAAGGCAGTATCTCAGCATCGCTTCGTCTCCAATCCGATCGCCAACGTCACACAATGCCGCGTATCCCCACGCCTCTTCGGGGCGGCGATGGCGCTCAATCGCTGCCAACTGAAGTGCGTGGGCCAGGTCGGCGGCCGAGAGGGGCTCGGTCCCCGCGAGAGACGCGCGCACCGCGGCCCGCGTGTTCAGCGGTATCGGCGCCTGCTGGATAGCGTCCCGGCATGCCTCCACGGCTTCCGCGCGTCGCCCGAGAACCGTCAGCGCTTCGCATTGCCGACGCGCCACGAGGGCACTGTGTGGGTACTCCTCTGCGGCGAGATTGAACATGCCGAGAGCCTGGGTGGAGTCACCGGACACTGCCAGCGCCTCGCCCTTCTCGAGCAATTCGACCACGTGTGGATATTCAGGCTTCAGCCGGGCAACCTCGGCTTGGTCGACCGGGTATCGCGCCAGCGTGCGACCCATGGTGCCGAAAACGCGCGCCGGTTGCGCCAAGGCGGGGGCTCCCCACGCGAATAGCCCCAGAACACACAAGCCGATCAGTGCACGCGCGATGAACACGCGGGCATCCATACGCGAAGAGTTCTCGTTCACTTGAAGCAGGGCGAGCCCGCGCAACCCGCGACTAGCGCGCAATTGAGGATCGCGTTTCCGACACCGCCTGGGCTGTACGTGGGATCGGTATAGTGGGAAAGCGCGGCAGTCGGATCGGCGGTCCCGAGGTCCGTGAACTCCCTCGAAGCGCAAACGCCGATGGGCGCGGACGGACTGGCAATGCAGGACGAACCCCGGTTTGCCCCACAGAAGCAATTGCTGATGCTGGGAGGCGTGGGCGTGCTCGTCGTGCAATGTGGCTCCGCGGCACCGTCCCCCGTCAGGAGGCAGGTCAACGCATCGACGCACTTGGCCGTGTTGGTTGCCGAGACGTTGCGGGACGCGAACGGCGGCATCGGCAGGGCAGGGTCCGGGTCGCCGCACTCCGCGTTCGTGACCGGTGTGCCCAGCGAATTCGTCGTGCCGTCGGCATCGAGGCAAGCATTCGTGATCATGCACATGTAACAACCAAGTGCATTCGGAGCGCCTGGACCTTGGCTGTTGTGCGTGATGTCGTAGTTCATGATGATTGCCTCCGTGGGCGTGCAAACTCCGTTCGGGCTGCCGGAGCACTTCGCGCTGTTGGGACCAGAAGCGGCGCAGGGAGCGCTAGTGCATGCCGTGGTCGATCCGC
>JALYHX010000241.1 GCA_030776305.1 Myxococcota bacterium | reverse complement strand
GGCCTCTGCGGCGGCGCTCCGCCACTCGCACGCGCGTTCGTACAGCGCACTCGCGCCATGCGCATCACCTCGCTCGCTGGCCAGCGTGGCGGCCTCGAGAAGGCGGTGATCTCGGACGAGTCGAGCGACGTCGGGATCCATGGGCGCGTGCTTTTTACTCCTCGTCCTCTTCCTCCTCGGGCGCGCTGGTTGCCGGCGCATTCATGCCGCGCGCCTGAAGCGCTGCGTCTACGTTCGTTGCCACCCCAAACGGCTCGATGGGAACCTGACCCCGCGCGAGCGCCAGTGCGTCGCTCTTCGCCGCAAGCTCTCCGAGGATGCCTCGCTCGCGGTTTCTCATATGCGGGCCGCTGTAGTCCACCCAGAAGTAGCTGCGCGGGCGCACGTCGACATGCACGAACTGGCTCGTCGGATAGACCCCGACGCCGGCGAATCCAGTCTCACGCGCGAAGCGCGCGACTTCTTCGTCCGCGATGCCGGGCACGATGATGTCCATTGCGCGCCCCTTGCAGTGATTCGACCGCGAACCGGGCCTGGGGAGGCGGTAGCCGGACACGATGCGGACTTCCGGGACGTGAAAGGACGTCTCGATGCGATAGACGAGCGACAGCACCCGGGGATCGACCGGATGCTCGTCCCCGGTCGCCGCGCGAAGCAAATGCGCGACGCGATCGAGGTCCGCCGAAGCGAATCCGCCGTCGTCACCGGCCGCAGGGATCGTGAGTGACTCACCACGATTGAGCGTCGTGAGCGCAAGCATCGGGCGACCGGTCTCGTCGCACTGCACGGCCGCACCCGATCCGGCATGTGGCCCGACGAGAGGTTGTTTGCCGGACATGTACGCGATGGCGATGGGACTCTGCGACCGCAGGGTCGCCGCGGGGACACCTCGTCTGGCACGCAATGGAGGCTGCGCGGACGCGCCAGCCGTGGAGGCAAATGCAGCGACGAGCGTGAGGGCTCTGGCGAGGCGGGTCGCTCGCATGGTCGAGCCGTCGCTATGGCCGGATGTATGCGATGGCGCGCGCGAAATCGAAGCGGACCTCGCCCGAGTCGATTCCGGGCGCGCGCAGTGGCTCGCGGTGCAGCCGGTGTACGACCAGCGTTCCGGTGTCGTCGAAGAAGATCGTGGAGATTGCGGCGTGCCCGACGTTACCGAATACGCAACGCACCGCGCTCGGGCGCACGTCGACGTAAAGGACGTCGTCCGAAGTGTCCGTGGCCCATGCGAGATCGACCGTCGACCCCGTCGCGACCAGCGTGCCGTGTTCGTTCTCGCCTGCGATGTGAACCGCGCTCGGGTCGCCCGGAGCAGACGCGGCAACCTGGAATGGACCGAGGTCCCGGCCTCCGGCAACGTGAATGATGTAACGCGCCGATACGGGCAAGAGCGCAGGCTCCGCTGCGCGTGCGTAGACGACTCCGCTCACCACGTCGGTCACGTCGGGAAGCTGGCGGGGAACGAGGCGCGTCTCGACGCCCGCGGCTTCGAGGGCGACGGCCCCGACGTCCACGAGCTCGACCACTGGCGGCTCGCCGCGCGCGATCCGCCCTACCAATGACAAGACGCTCGCGCACGTGCCTCGCGGTGGCAGTTCGAGTGCCGCGCCAATGGTGCGAAGGGCGTCGTCGACAGATGCTGGCGCGGTGACACGGACGAAGCGAGCGCTGCCCTCGGCACGGGACCCCTCGGTCGCGTCGGTCGCCCGTTCGACGACGACGACCGCGCTCGTGGTCGTCGCGGCCTCGGCATCCGCCGCAGTGCCGGACACATTTCCGGCGCAACCAACGAACGCAGCAACCAGCGTGAGGAGTGCGATTGAAGAAGACGAGTGCATACGGACCGGCCAACAAACGCTAATCGGGGCCGCGGACGAGGGCAAGGAGACAGCCATTTCCGCAGAGGCGCGGTGCGGTTCTGCTACCTATTCCGGTGGTGTCCGACCGATGCGACGTGCTCCTTCTCGGCGCCTTCCATCCCGAGATCGCTCCACTCGCTGGTCTCCTGGGCAGCACGATGTGCGGGCGCGTCGGTCAGGCCCTGGTCGCGGCCCGGGTTGTCGGCATCGGTCTGCCAATGGCAGCCGCGGGGGCGGCGACCCGCCTCGGGGAGCTGCAACCGCGAGCGGTCATCGCGATCGGGACGTGCGGCGCGTATCCAGGCGCGGCGCCGGAGATGTGCGAGGTCATCGTTGCGCGGCGTGTTCGCGTCGTGGATCTGTCCGTGCTGAACGGCGTGTCGCAGTTCCCGGCGCCGATGTCGCTCGTCCGGGATGCGCATGTGCCGATGGCCGAGGCCATCTCGCGCGTGACCGGAGCGCGTTCCGCGGACGTCGCGACGACATTGGCGATTACCGTGAACGACGCCACGGCCGCGCGAATTGCGCAGGCAACAGGGTGCCAAGTCGAGCATCTCGAGGCTCACGCGGTGGCGACGGCGTGCGCCGAACGCGGGATTCCATTTGGCGCCGTCCTGGCGGTGGCCAATATCGTCGGCGCGGCGGCGCGCGAGCAGTGGCGCGTGAATCATCAAGCGGCCGCACGCGCCGCGGCGGTTGCCGTAGTTCGGTGGCTTCAGAGCGGGTGGCTTCCTTGAGCCGTCCTACCCGCGCAGCAATTTGAAGGCGTGGTTCCAGCTCTTCGCACGCGCGCCGTAGAGCACCCACAGGAGGCACATCGGCTCGAGCAAGCGGGCACCCTCGATCCCGCCGACGTCGATTGGATCCGGCCAGCCGAAGGCTCGCAGGATTTGACCGACCTTCACTTTCGCCCCGTCGTCGTTTCCGGCGATCCACATGTCGGGCGGTCCCCCCGGAAACTTCGGGTCGACCATGTGGGCATTGCCGACGATATTGAAGCACTTCACGACGTGGGCTTTCGGGATCCACCGCTGCACCTGCTCGCCGGCCGAGTCCGTATGGCCGAGAGCCAGACGCGGCGGCGATCCCTGCGAGAAGTCGAGCGGATTGGTCGCATCGATGACGACTTTGCCGGCGAAAGCGTCCGGCCCGGCGAGGTCGATCGCGCTCTTGGTCCCCGTCCAGAGGGTCGCGAGCACGCAGATCTCGCCGAACTCGGCGACCTCGCCGAACGTGCCGCTGGATGCGCGCGCGCCGTTGTCCTTCACCCATTTTTGGACCTTGTCGCTCTTCGGGTCACGCGAGCCGATCTGGACTTCGTGCCCGCGCGAAACGAACCCCGAGCCCAGAACGCGACCCACGTCACCGGAGCCTAAGACGCCAATCTTGGTGGGAGTCATGCGGTCTCCGATGCCAGTGGGCGCGGGCGCGTAGCGCATGGGCCAAACGGTCGGGCGGATGCGGTCATGCGTGAAGGCGGGGGGGGCCGTGCGGCGCGAGGGATACGCGGTTGCGTCCCGCCCGTTTGGACTCGTAGAGCGCGCGGTCCGCGGCTTCGACGACCGCGGTCGGCGTGGGTTCGTCGGGGTCGAGCTCGGCGACGCCGAAAGACGCCGTGATGGCGCCGGACACGTCGTGAGTGAAGCATTGCTCGACGCGACGGCGCAGTCGCTCGGCCAGCTCTTTCGCTGCTTGCGCTCCTGTTTCACGCAGCAGGACGACGAACTCCTCGCCTCCGTAGCGGTACACCGAATCGGTCGTGCGCAGGGCTCCACGTACCGTCTCGGCGACGTGCTGCAGGACGGCGTCGCCGCGCGCGTGGCCGTGCGTGTCGTTGACGCTCTTGAAGTTGTCGACGTCGAGCATGATGACCGAAAGTGGCCGCGCATACCGAGCGGATCGCCGGCATTCGTCGGCAAGGTCCTCATCCAGTCGGTGCCGATTGAGTGATCGGGTCAACGCGTCGACCTGGCTGCCCGCGTCGGGCAGTGCGTGCAGCCGCGCCGACTCGATCGCAGCGCCCGCGTGGCTGGCGAGCGTCTCCATGATGTAAACGAACTCGGAGCTTTTCGTGCCTGGCCCGGGCGAAGGCTTCGCCACCATGATCCCGATGACGCGCGCCCCGACGACCATGGGAAAAGCGGCGCTGACGACGAGATTCAAGTCCCCGTGCGCCGGCGGTTCGAGGATGGTACGTCCATACCTTGCGGCGCGACCGGCCACTCCCTCACCAAGGTCGAGTGGCTCGATGCCGAGCGGTTTTCCTTTGGGCCCTTCGCTGTAAAAGGTCGGGATCAGCCGCTTGGTTTGGTCGTCCACAATCCAGATGGTGACTTCGATGACATCCCGAGCGACGAGCGCGGCGGTGTGGCTCACCGATCGCAGCACGTAGTCGAGGTTCAGGCTCTCCGACAGTTCGCGGGCTGCCTCGAGAACGACGCGAAGCCGGCGTGCGTACTCGCGCACTTTGTTCTCCTGCGCCTCGCGCCTCGCCCGCTCGTTGGACAATGCGCGCGTCATATCCGCGAGGTCCGCCGCGACGTGCCGCAACTCGAGCGCACCCCGGGCGAGCACCGCCGCGTCCAGGTCACCATCGCGAACGCGGCGGATCGCCATTCGCAGGTCGTCGATGGGTCCCATCACCGCATCGTGGACGGCATGGCGCTGGCGGAGCGCAATGAGTCCGATCGCGACGAGGAGCAGCAGCTCGAGGGCGGCGCCGGCCTCTAGCGTGGCGCGGAGAGCTTGGTCGATCGCTCTCGCTTTCGCGTCGATCCCCGATACCAGCGCTCGCTCGCGTGCCCGGTACGTGTCGAACGCGGGCGTGTCACGCGCAAGCAGCCGATCGCCGGCGGGCCCGGCCCCGGTTGACCGGTGATCGTGGCCATCGACACGCATCCCGACCGCCTCGTCGGCGCGCGCCTCGATGAGCAGGAGGGTCAGATCGGGATCGGGTGCAATGGCCCGCGCGAGCCGGGCGTTCGCGTTCTGCAGGCCCAAGGCATCCTGATCGACGGTCGCTTGGTGCCCCATGGCGACGGCTTCGTGGGCATCATGAAGTCGCGTGCGGTGCGGTTCGAAGTGCAAGCGAACGAGGAGCAGCACGACCAATGGGATTCCGACGGCGACCACCAGCAGGCCTACCACCCAGCCGAATGCGTACGAAAAGAAGGCGGCGAGCGGCGCTTGACGATCCGTCAGGATCAGCGGGCCGCGTGGCGCAAATCCCAACATCACGACATCCCCCTTTTACGAACATAAACCAAGGCGCGGTCGCAAAGGGGGTTTTGTCGCTCGTAGGTCCTTCCGAGGTAAAACGAGGTGTGCGGTCGGGACGGCAGTTGCTTTGGATGGTGCTTCTTTTGGCCTGCAAGGGTGCTTCGCGCGATCCGCCAACCCCGAGCGCGACCTCGACCCCGAGTGCGACCCCGCTCCCGAGCACGACCCCGGCCCCAAGCGCGACCCCGCCCGCCAGCGTCCCGAGCGCCCCGGTCCTCTCCGCGCTCGTGACCGATGCTTCGGCCCCAACCTGCCGCGTGCTGCGCGGGCCGATCGAGCTACCGCTGCGCGCGCCAGCGACGCTGGTCGTTCGCGGTGACATGATCGATACGGTTCTCAACGAGGATGGAAAACCACGAGTCTTGTCTTTCCCTGCTGGACCTGTGCTCGGGCTGCGTGAGGCGGTGGTGTTGCCCGCGGGTGCAGGGTCGCAAAGGACTCCCGAACGGACTGCAGGTCTGGCAGTCCCGTGCGCAGTCGCCGGGGAGCGGGTCTTCTGCACCGACCACGGCGGTGCCGTGCACCGCGCGACGCGCGCCGTCACCGAAGACCACATCGTGGCGAGCGCTCGCTCCACCTCGCGAATCGCCGCGGCGACCCTCGGCGGGGCGCACGTCGCACTGGCCTACCTCGCGAGTCGACAGACCTCCGAAGGGTGGGTGAGCG
>JALYHX010000240.1 GCA_030776305.1 Myxococcota bacterium | reverse complement strand
CATCTATCGAGTGCTAGTGTCCCGGCCCGACGCGGAGCGGCGGGGTTCGTGCCACGAACTTCTCATCCGGGACACTAGTAACGCGGTGGCGGGCTGTCGAACCAGTTCTCGGAGGCGGGAAACGCCTGGCAGCCACGCCGATTCCAAGACTGCGCTGCGTAGAGCGAGGAGAAGGCCTGCTCCGCGCCCCGGTGGTACATACGAGCGGCGTGCAAGAGCAAGGCACAGCTGAGCCAAAGCGCCGCGCGCTTGGGGAGGGGGCCGCCCAGGGGGCACCCACGGCCCCACACGCCACGCCACGCACGGGCAAAGGAGTGCGCAGCGGACCCGAGCGCTTTTGGTCACGCTGGCCCGTACGCGTCGCACTCGCGCTGTGCCTGGTCATCTCCGGAATCATCCATGGCTCGATGATGCCGCTTCAGTTGCCGCGCGGCTTCGAAGTAAAGGACGTGGAAGGGGAGGCGGCCATCCCCGTCGACGTTCTTTCCACCGACGACACATCGTCGCCCACCGCCGCGCCGAATGTGCCGAGTGAGCCTGCGGCCCAGGACAAAGACAAGCGGCCGGGACTCTCCGTCACGAGCGTCGACGCGGCGGTTCCGCGAGATGCCGGTGTCGCCGACGTGCAGGTGGACGGCCGCGGCGGGGGACCGGTGGACGGCCATGGTGACGCGCCGGTCGACGTCGTATCGCCTGACGACGGTGAAATTGCCCTGACCGAAGATGCAGCGGGGAGCTCGACCGGTCCGCGCGATCCCGAAGCGATCGTCGGAGCTGTGGGGACTGTCCAGGCCGATGTCATTTACGTGATCCTCGTCGTCAACGCCGAGGTTATTCGCAGCCACCCGGTCGGCGCCCACATGGGGTACCTCTTGCGCGGTGTCCAGCAGTGGGACGAGTTCATGAATGGGACGGACATCGATGCCGTCCGCGACACCGACTGGGTCATGATCACGGGCCCATCGCTCGTGAATACGTCGCGCGACGTCGTCCTCGTCCACTATTCGGCTTCCGACGCGGTCATCGACCATGCTGTCGACGTGCTCAGCCACAAGTACGAACGCGGCGGCCGGTTCGACGCAGGTGTCCCGGGAGTCCGCGCATCGCTCGCGCACGCGGATCGCGCCGAGCGCGTCATCTTGCGGGCCCAGTCACATGTTTTGGCGCTCGTCCCTCCGGGCATCGCCCAGAGAGAGGCACGAAAATTGGCCTCTTCGCGGGTGCCCGCGCACTTGCCTACGCGCCTGGCGGGGGACGCCGTGTACCTACGATTGGTCGAACCTCACCACCCGTTGCCTGAAATCCCCGACTCGGTGACCGAGCTGCGAATGCGCGTCGTTCCTCGCGCGGATGGGGGGGCAGACGTGTTCATCGATGGCGACACGAAAGACGCGGACACGGCCTCCGCCGCCGCGGTCGCGATACGGCGAATGGTCAGACGCCACGACGATGCGCTGACATCGCTGTTGACGCACGGTCTGCTCGACAACGTCGAAGTCCACTCCGAAGCGAACCTGGTGAAGTTGCAACTGACCGCAACGCGCGATCAAATCGAGACACTGGTCAGTCTTGTTGGCGACTTTCTCGGTGTCCAGCCGGATTCGCCGACGGTTCCAGCGCTGCCTCGGCCCGCCGCGCCGCGGTCTGTCCAGCCAGTCAACCCCCGCCCCGCGAGGTAAGGTCAGCACATGCGAAGTCGACTCCCCCTTCTCATCACACTCTGCGCCGTTGCGATGCTGACCTCGTCGGGCTGTTCGAGGGCGCCCGAAGAACCGACGGGCGATTACAAGCCGACGCAGAGCGCGCCGCTTCCGCCGGGGCCGACGAGGCTGGAGATCGAGGAGATCGTCGTGGGTAGCGGACGGGCCGTCCACGCCGGAGATGCAGTGCGCGTGCAATACACGGGAACGCTGACGAACGGGAAAAAGTTCGATAGCTCGTACGATCACGGTGGGGATCCGTTCAAATTCACGATTGGCAAAGGCGAGGTCATCCAAGGGTGGGATCAGGGGGTCGTCGGCATGAAAGTCGGCGGCAAGCGTCGCCTTCGCATCCCATCGGATCTCGGCTATGGCGAGAAGGGTAGTCCCCCGAGCATTCCGCCCGGTGCAGGGCTCGTCTTCGAGGTGGAGCTCGTGTCGATCGATTGAAATGGGGGCCCCGACGCGCGCGAGGGTGGTCGTCTCACTGGCCGCGCTTCGCAACGATGATGGCGCGGTCACCGCGCACCCCGAAGCTACCGTCGTGCGCGCTGTTCCATCTGGCCCACGCGCTCGCGCTCGATGACGACGCCGATGAAGACGAAGGCTGTCCAGTACGACGTATACTGAAAAGAAAATTGGTAAAGCGGCCAATGCCCGGTCGAAAGCAACTAAAGACGGACCCCGCCACGATCAGGAGCAAGCCAATCGGTCGAACGAACGGCACCAACAAGACGGGAACAAAGAACTGCATCACGTAAACCCGCTTGTCTCGTTCGAGGACAACGTTCGCGGTGAAACGCGGATGGCAAGCACGGTGCCCCGTGCGCACCGCGGTGCTTCTCAGCAACAGAAAAAGGGGCAAGACGCTGAGGCGGAGTGCCACGTCCTCCGCGCCAGCCGGCCAACCAAGGGCGACCAGCGGACCGTCCGAGGCGACAGACCCATGGCGCAACGCGTGACCAGGAGGCGGCCCTAGAGGCACGCGGCCGCCTCGCAATGCCGTTTCGATGTGACGGCGAATTCGCCGACGAAATCTCAGGCCGCGAAATACACGGTGGCCCGCTTCTGGCCCTTGCACTTGAGCTTCTTCGTGGAAAGCCCTTCTTTGAGGACGCGCGGCATTTCCTTCGCCTGCATGCCGAGAGCAGTGCGAATCTGCTCCGCACGTCGCCCGTCCTTGTGCTTCTTCACGAGGCCAACCACCTCTTCGAGCGCCTTGGCGATGTCCTCGGGTGAGCGCCGCTGAAGGCGTCCCGAGGAGCGCGTACGCTCTTTGCGCGTTGCCGCCGGGGCCGCGCTTCGAGCGGAACGCTCGCTGCTGGCGCCCTCGCGGCCGCCCGACGCGAACAGCTCCTGCAATGGGGCGCCGCGGAGCGCTTCGAGGACGGCGTTGGCGAAGTTCCGAGCGAGGTCGCTGAGACGAGATTGAAGGTCTGACATGGGCGCGGAAGATAGACGCAATGGGCTGTCAAGTACAGCAATTCAGGTATCGTCCCCGACTGTGGCACACGGGGAGAAGTAGCCATTCGGTTCTTCTTCCGTGGACAATCAAAGGGCCACCCCAGCAACCCTGCCGCACGTCGTCCCGGACAAGTCGTTCCCGTTTTGGCCGACGGCGACGGTACAAGCGGGCTCGCTGTACATGATTGCGGGCCAGTAGACAGTGCCCGAAAAGGTGATACTTCCCTTGATTTGCAAGGCTGTCGTCGAGGATGGCTGGACCGCGATCGTCCCGCTCTCGGTCACTGTCCCGGTCAGCGTCATACTGAACGTGCGGGTCGGGTCGCTGTAGGTCTCGGAGAACTTGCACTGTGTCAGGACGTACGTAAGGTCCACGTTCGTCGTGCCCTGGTCGGCATTCGAAGTGGCCGTGCCGTGAACGTGCACCGTGCCGCTGGGCAGGCAGTCGAACATCTGATCCTGTGCACCCACCGGATTTCCCGACAAACGCATGTTGTACACGACCTTGATGGCATCGCGCAGCGAG
This sequence comes from Myxococcota bacterium, assembly GCA_030776305.1. Classification (GTDB taxonomy): domain Bacteria; phylum Myxococcota_A; class Polyangia; order Polyangiales; family Polyangiaceae; genus Palsa-1150. Next base: position 2,177 of record JALYHX010000240.1, on the reverse strand, counting down.
CGAAGCGCAATCCCATCCATGCAGGTCCGATCACATAAGGCAGCGGAATCGGGCGAAGCGGCCGCCCCTCCACCACATGCGACCAACGCGATCAGCGATATCGCCGTCCGTCGATTGAGAAATATCATCAGAAGCCGCCTTCGACGCCGAGGCTGGGAATCGTGATCGGACCGACTGTCGTCGCCTGACACCCTTGCAGCGTGCAACTGGTCCCGACCTCTTCCTTGCTGAATGTGACGTTCAGCCATTCTGCCACGAACGAGAACCAAGTTCTGCGCCCGAGAGCCCATCGTTTTTCGAGGCGCACGTCCAACCGAAAGAACGGCGCGAGGCGGGTGCCCGGGAGGCCCGGCTCGGGCGCTTTCGGTAGGCCGGTGTAGAACGTCACTCGTGCGCCGGCGCGCCAGTTGCGGCCGAGATCGTATGCCGCTGCCGCGTTGAGGACGTGCGTGCGATCGAATGCCGCGACGAACTCCTGACCGTCGTTGACGCGAGTCGATCGCGAGAGCGTGTACGAAATGAAACCGCCGAGATGCTCGATGAGCTTTCGTTTGACGAACACTTCGAGGCCGTATGCCGTTCCGTTGGTGCGCGCCTCGAGCGCCTGGATGCTCCGATTCTGGCCGGGGCTTCCGCCCCCTTGCCCATCCCCTCCGCTGTTGTCTGGACCCACCGTCCCCCGTGTGAATGCCAGCATGCATGATCGCGATCTCGCCGCCCCCCCGGGGTCACCGGCGAGCGTGTCGCTCGGGAACGATCCGGGGGGGCAGCCGCTGGGCTGCGGTTGCCTGACCCCGAGCGCGTCGCTCATGTTGAAGAAGCCGTTGTGAAAGACCGTCGCGGTCACGGTCGTTGCGCTGCCCAGATTCCACTCGATGCCCATGCTCTCCTGTACCGCTGTTTGCAGCCCTCCCTTGAGCCCGCCAGGTTGGAAGCCTGGTATCGGGATTACGAACGCAGGTGCCTGGTGCGCAATGCCCAATGCCCAGAGAAGATGCGCGCGGTCGACAATCCTCGCCCGTGCGGATAGGCGAGGGTCGAACGCGAATGCGGTGGCCCCGCGCGAGCCAAAGAAGTCGATCCGGGCGCCAGGCGTCACTTCGAGTCCCTTGGTAAGGTCGAGGACAAGGTCGCCGCGCACGCCCGCCGAGAGGTCGGTCCGCGTAGGAAAGGTGCTCGCCAGCGCAGCCTCGCTCGGGCTGACGGCATTCGGGTCGAAGATGACGTCGTAGACGTCGGCGACCGAGTCCATTCCCGCGCGCAAGAGAGCATTGGGGGAGAGTCGGACGCTCGCTTCGGTGCGCGCTCCGATCAGGCGATCACGCACGGACTGGCCCGCGCCAACCTGGGTCAGATCCTCGCCCAGCGTGACGGCCGTACGCATCGTCGCGCTGTCGGAGAGTCGGTGGTCATAACGGACATCCCCGCGGTGAAACTGTGTTCCGAAGAGTGTTTGGGTCGTCCCCGATTGCTTCTGGCCTAGGAAGTCATTCGCGCCGAAGGCGAACACGCCAATACGGTCCCGCGACGTTACGTCGTAGGTGGCGCGTGCCTGGTAGTCCCAATACGAGAGCACCGTGTCCGGCGAAAGAAGGGAAAGCAGCAGCGCTGTGAACGAATAGCGGCCCCCCAGGAGAACGCTGCCGCGTCCGCCGTCGAAGGGCGCTTCGGCGAACGCGCCGGCGTCGTAGAAGCGAAGGTTGTATTCGCCATGGACCTGTTGCCCGCGCTCGATGGTCTCCCCCGAGACGATGCCGCCGCTGAAACGGCCGAACCGGGCCGGGTATCCGCCCGGATAGAGATCGACTCGGTCGACGAGAGCGGGATGGACCACCGAGGGCCCAACGCCGACGTGAAATAGATACGGGACGCGGATACTGTCGAGGAAGTAGCCGACATTACCGGGTGGCGCTCCACGGATGTAAAAAAAAGGAAGTCCCGAGACGATCGGAGTGACTCCAGGCATGATCTCGATCGCGCGAAACGGGTCTCCGAACACTCCAGGAATCTGACGGACTTCCGCGCGCGTGAGCGATGCGGTGCGTGACGGCTCTTCGTGCGCCCCTCGGACGAGGACCTCTTCGGCGCCGACAGACGCGGATGGTGGTGAACGATCCGATCGGGGAGCGGGGGCGGTTGAGGGCACGGGCGCGGGTGGTTCGAAGACGATCTCCACG
>JALYHX010000239.1 GCA_030776305.1 Myxococcota bacterium | reverse complement strand
ATAAACAGCGCAGAGAACGCAACGCCGAACCCGATGTCCGCCCCTCGGCTGATTGCCGCGTTCTGATAGGACGAATCACTCGCTGCGACAGCCACTCCGGTGCGTATGACTTCCAATCCGCCGAACAGAGCGTCAAAGGCGGGCGCCACCCTGCTGCTGGTGCATTCGATGAGGCGCGAATTCTCTGGCTCGCTGGGCGGACCCTTGACGAAAAGAAACGAGCAGCCCGAGCACTCGAGTGCCAAGATCGCGGTGGAGAACAATCGAACAATTGCGAATCGGCGCATTGTTGTTCTCTCCAAAACAAAAAAACAAAGTGATTTTGTCGACGCGACGTGAGGCTAGCGGCAGGCACGAAGCAAGGCAACAGAGCGCGCGTTTTCGGCTCCCTCTTCGCGTCTGCATCAAGGCGGAACCACCGTCCAAGGCGGCGCTCCGACGGAAGCCCCCTCGTCACCCGCGAAATCTCCGAAGAGGCCGAGCGCGAGCTGGAGGACATCGACGCGCAGATGCCCGCCCGGTAGACGATCGCGCAGCGCGAACTTCATCCCGTCCGGCCTTCGACGCGCGATCGGGTTTCCCCTCGGCTTGCTCGAAGTGTTTCCGTGGGTCCACATCCCGGCGACGGGTCCTCTCCCACGTGACGTGTCACCGATTTGACGCACAACGAACTCTCCGGAGCGAGCCGATCCCTTTTGCCCGCTCCTTTGCTCTTGCCGAAGACCTCGTCGTAGAGGGAATGCCCAACCTCATTGCACGGAGGACGTCATGCCACGAACATTGGGCGCTTCGCCGCGATCGCCGATCCGCAGGGCGGGGCGTTCGCGATCTACGAGGGCACCTCGCCCCATCGAACACGGTGAGCCAGCATCATCGTGACAGGAGCAAGGATCATCACGATGAGGCTAGACGATTGGATCGGCGCCACGGGTACCGGTCACGCCATTCAATAGAGTGCGCACCGGCAGATCGCCACCGACTGGATCACGGTGTGGAGGCGAATCGAGGGCCAGGCCGCAACGACCGACGGGCGAGAGGACGACGGCGATTGGGTGTTGAGCGGCGCTAGGTGCGCGCGCTATCCGCCTTCGTCAGGCGACGCGTCGACCGGCGCGCATGTGGAGCCCGCACAGGCGGAGTCGACGAAGTCGGTTTCTATCGTTCCGCAGCTGTGGGCCACGAACATCGCTTTGCCGTCGACAATGTCATAGCCCGAAAGCATGAGACTGCTCGGATGGTAGATGCAATCGCGAGGGCCTCCGTCCCAGAGATGCTTTGTGTAACGCAGAAATCCGCGGCACGGCCCGAGCGAAATGAATGCATCGAACATGGGATACGGAAGGGGCGAGGACTTGCAGAACGTTGCCTTGTCAGCCAATGCGGCGTTCCAGTCGGCGGGGCAGGGATTGAACTGGCTCGTGAGCGGCAAACACGCATTGCCAGCGTCGGTTTTGCTTGCCCTCGCGTCGGATACGACATCCGCAGCGTCGCTTGCGGGCGCGTTGCTCGCGTCAATCGCTGGACTATCCGCGATGGCTGCACCGTCCGCGACCTGAATCGACGTGGCGTCGGTCGAGGTGCCCGTCTCGGTGGTGCCCTCTTCCATCGCTTTCGTACCGACGGCCGCAGACGAGCAACGGAGAAGCGTCGCCAGGCACGCTACTGTGGATGTTTGTCTAATCACGGCAAGGACTTCGAACGTCGCGGCTCTCTGCGCGAAGTGCGCGACCATTTTCCTCTCCAAGCAGACCTGCCGCTCATGGCGCGACCAGAAGGCATCGCGGGGCTGATAGCAGTTCGCCCGATTCGCAGGCAACTTGGGGACGAGGGCCCCGTAGGCACTTAGTACAGCTCTCCTCGGGGTGACGGCTCATGTCATAGGCCAGGGCTTTTGCGAAGCCGGGCTCCAGCTGCTCCCCCTGCTCGAGCCGCTCCGCGGCAAGACGTAGAGCGGCAGCTTAAAGGCGAGCGTCTCGGGGAGACATGAGGCAATGATAGCGCCGGACCGCGGGACAGCGAATCATGTGCGAGCGCATGTTGATGTGGAAGTCGGACTTGGCAATGAGGTTGCGCGTTGCGCGCGACCCACGGCTTGCAGATGACTTCCCGACGAGCCTTGAGCACGTCCTGCACGAGGGTGCTGCCGATGTAGCCGCGATCGATGTGCAGCTTGGCGATGACGTTACGGCTGGGCAAGTGGGCAATGTCATCGCGAAGCACGGGGCCGCTTCTTCTTCAGGACGATTCGCGGGTGTGACGGCGCATGCGAGAATCAACTCGCTGTCTTGTCGAGGTCAGCGGCAATATGACGCTTGTAGCCGTTGAAGCGCTTGCTCTTGCTCTTTCGACCGTGGCGCATCTCGGCATCTTCGACCGAGACGCGGCGCTCAGCGGCCAGGCGCTGGCGGATGCGCCAACCGCCACCGGCAGGATCCGGCTCGAGATCTTGCTCGCGGATTTGGCGTAGCGTTGCGAGGTGATCGGACAACGGTGGCTGGTCGACCTGGTCAGGCAAATGCTTTAGGATCCATCTTTCCAGAGAGTCCACCTGCTCGACGAGATCGCGCAGCGCCTGCGCCTTCTGCTCGGCGTCGCTCCACCTCTTGTCGTGGTGCGGACCCGGTTCCGAGTGAGGACAGGAAGAGCAAGGCAGTGGCGTGAAGGAAGGGTGACCGAGAGGGGCGCGGGAACGGGCAGGGGTCTCAAATGCCATCGTCATTGCAGACATGCGTTCGCAAAACGGCGCGAACCAAGTTGGCTCGCGGCATCGACATCCGCGCTTGGCGACGCGACCGCATCCGCTGGTAGCATCCACCCGCGGAGACCCCCATGATCCACGGTGCGCACGCAATCATCTACAGCAAGGACGCCGAGGCCGACCGCTCCTTCTTCCGCGACGTCTTGAAGTACCGATTCGCAGACGCCGGCCACGGCTGGCAGATCTTCGCGCTGCCGCCGGCGGAGGTCGCGCTGCATCCTTCCGAGGAGAATGACGTGCACGAGCTCTACCTGATGTGCCGTGACGTCTACGAGCTCATCGCCGAGATGAAGAGCAAAGGCGTTGCGACGACTCCCGTGCGCGAAGAGCGGTGGGGCCTTCTCACGCAGGTCACGCTGCCCAGCGGCAGCAAGCTCGGGATCTATCAGCCGACGCACGCGTCGCCTCTGGATGCGCGCGCGCCTTCGCCGAGACGGCGACCCGCGAAGAGGGCGGCGCCAAAGAAGAAGACGAGCGCACCGAAAGCGAAGAAGCGCGCGCGCTAGCAGGACCGCGGCGCAACTTGGGCCGAACATGTCCATGGGCCACCCGGTTCGTTGCCGTGGCCACGCGCCCGTCGAAGCGGATCGCGCGTTGGGAATGATCCGTGCACTCTTTCGCGTCGAACACGACGCAGGCGAACAGAAGATCGTGCGCCCCAGCGCTCACCATGCGCTTCGCATCGCACGAAGCAAACCGATTGTGGACGCATTCTTCGAGTGGGCCACACGGGCGAGGGCCGACGCCCTTCCCAGGGGACCGCTCGGCGAAGCGCTCACCTATGCGATCAACCAGCGCACTCGGCTGGAGCTGTTTCTCACCGACGCGAGGATTCCCATCCACAACAACCGCAGCGAAGCTCGACTACGAGTGATCGCGCTCGCTCCCCACAACTATCTATTCTTCGGTCACCCGCGCGCCGGTAGGAACTTCGCAGGCCTCTACTCGCTCGTCGGCTCGTGCATCGCCAACGGCGTAGAACCCACCGAGTACCTCACAGACGTCCTACCGCGCATCCGCGACGCGACCTCCGACGAAGATCTCGACGCGTTGCCACCCGACCGATGGCATCCGCGAATCAACTCGTCCTGAACCTCGCCCGCGTGCCGGCGCTCACCCACCGATCCCGCTCTACGTCAACCGCGGGGCAGGTCGGACGGGTACTGTCCGCGCGAACGAGCCCGCGGACTCGGGGTGCATCCGGCGCCACTTCCGAAAGGCATGGGTGCGCAGCTCTTTCACTCGCTCCTTCGTTCTCACGCGCGCCGCCGCGTTTGCCAAGGAACCGTCGTCGCAACGCGTCGAACAGAGCGTGGCTGCGGAACAGGCACGCCGCAGTTGGCGAACGGGCGGGTTCAAGGCACAGTCAGGCCCCGAGATCGGCGGGCAAGCAGGCATCGTCCGTTCTTTGCGACGTTTCGAACACGACTCACACAGGGCTCGACGAGGTTGTCATGAAACAGCGTGTCCATGGTCATTCCGTTGGCGTTGCATGTGTTCGGCTTGGGACGTTCGCGCTCCTCGTCACCGGCTGC
>JALYHX010000238.1 GCA_030776305.1 Myxococcota bacterium | reverse complement strand
CCCCAGCCCGCGCTGACCTCGGCCGCTTGCTTTGGATCCATCCATTCCTCAAAGGCAACGCGCACACCGAGCTCGCCTTCGGAGTCCTCGTCCGCTGCGGTCCATGCCGCACCCAGTGTCGCGAAAGCCGGCGCATCGACTTGGAGGGGTGGCTCATGAGCGAGCCATTTGTCGACGTGCATGATTTGCTCACTGGTCGTGGGCGGGTCCGCCCATGCGCGATTGACTGCTTCCCAACCGCCGCGGCGTCGCAAGGCGTGCACGAACAACGTGCCGTAGATGTATGGGGAGGCCAGCGAGGACCGCATCACATGCGGTGCCTTTGCCCCCGGGCCCTGGTTCATGCCTTGCCGGATCTGTTCCGAAAATAGGTCGTCGGGGACATCAAGCGCGGTCTTACCGGCTCCCGCTGCCGAGCGCGCGATGAGGACGTCGAACATCGCGCTGGTCGCATCTCCTTCGGCGAGTGCGCTCACGGCCCCGGACCGATCTCCGTCGCCCGGGTGGTACTTCGAGCGCTCTTGGAGATTCCAGCGCTGGTCTTGCAGCGCGTGCACGAGCTCGTGCGCGAGCGTTGCGTCGGCCTCTTCATCACCTAGATCGCTTGCCATGTACATCGTCCCGTCCGCCGGTTCGTAGTACCCGGCGAGCTGATCCTCGAGGAGCTGATATTCGGCCGCCTCGTAGTCAAATTTGGTCGGCACGAAGCCCAGGAGTTGCAGCGAACGTCCTTCGTTGCAGATGGCCTCGGGAGGAAGCTCGCGCGACACGTGTTGCTTGACCCGCGCTATCAAAGCGGGGCGATCGAGCAAAACGCCAGGCACCGGCTTGCTCGCATCCAGACGACGGGCGATCTCGACCCGCTTTAACATGCGGGCAACGAGCTGCTCCTCATGCGTTTTGGTCGAGGAAGGCGGAAGCTGAGAGGGGACGATCGTCGGCGCAGGTGCGGCAACTACCCGAGTGACGGGCGGCGGCCGCGGTTCCGATCCGCATGCGATCAGAACGAGCGCACCAAAAGCAATGCAGAGCGCCCTCATCGAACGTGTCCCATGCCACGCTCGCCCACGCGCCTGAGTGCTTCGATTGCCTCCGCATAATTTGGTTCCGAAAAGACTGCCGTTCCCGCGACGAGTACGCGCACGCCTTCGGCCGTGGCAAGCGCGGCCGTGTCATGCGCAATCCCGCCGTCGATCTCGAGTTCGATAGCCCGTCCCGAAAGGTCGATCATCCGGCGAATCGCACGCACCTTTGCGAGCACCTCCGGGATAAAGACTTGTCCTCCGAAGCCGGGGTTGACGCTCATGACCAAGACGAGATCGACGGAATCGAGCACATAACGGATCGTGTCCTCGGGCGTCGCCGGATTCAGAACGACCCCCGCTCGCTTGCCGAGGTGACGAATGTGTCCGAGCGTTCGGTGAAGATGCGTGCACGCTTCGACATGAACGCTCATGAAGTCTGCGCCGGCCTCCGCAAAGGTCTCGAGGTACCGGTCTGGATCGTCGATCATGAGGTGCACATCGAGCGGCAGCTTCGTCGCTTCGCGAATCGCTTTCACGACCGGCGGACCGATCGTAATGTTCGGCACGAACGACCCATCCATGACGTCCACGTGAACCCAGTCTGCTCCGGCGGCCTCGAGAGCCTCAACCTCCTCCGAAAGCCGGCCAAAATCGGCCGAAAGGACGGAGGGCGCGACCAGGATGGGACGCAATGAACGCACGGGGAGCGATGCGGTGGTCACCAGCAAGAGGTGGCGGAGCCGCGGGCACTCGTCAAGCCCGGCAACGATTCTGCGACAGCTGTCGCTTGCCACAAGACGGGATTAATCAGGCTGCCGATTGGGGCAATACACTCTAGTATGGGGTGTCGAAGCGTTGGCGAAGCCATGAACGTGCGCCGCATCGTGAAACGGGACTTCGACCGCATCGTCGAGGTCATCGACCACTGGTGGGGTGGCCCCATCGGCACGTTTGCGCACCCGATTTTCTTTTATGAGCTCGGCGATCAGGCGCTAGTCATCGAGCAGGGCTCGGAGACGATCGGATTTTTGCTCGGATTCATCGTTCCGCGGATCGACTCCGGGAAGGCGGCGACCGCGTCGGAGGTCCCCCGGACCGGCTACGTTCATCTCGTCGGCATCCATCCAGACTACCGGCGCCGGGGCGTTGGCCGGCAGCTCTATGACCGTTTCGTCGAGGAATGTCGAGCAGCCCGCTGCGTTCGGATGAAGGCAATAGCCACTCCCGGACACGAAGGGTCGATACGCTTCCATGTCGCGCTCGGCTGGAACATGCAGGACGTCGAGGACTACGCGGGCCCTGGCCGACGTCGGATTGTGTTCACGAAGCCGCTGAGCGATTGACTGAGCACCTGCGTTCACGCGCCGTATACTTCCTTGCATGATGCGAGCGGCCTCGAAAACGACGCCACAAGACGAGCGTGATTCGCCTCTGACCGTAGCCGCGCTGCGCGACATCGGGCTGTTCGGTGCATTGGGCGAAGAGACCCTCGACCACCTGGCACGCACTCTGACGACGGCTCGGGTAGCGACCGGTGACGTCGTCTTTCGCGAAGGTGATGGGGCGGCGCGCGAGATGTATGTCCTTCTCGAGGGGGAAATCGAGGTTTCGAAAAACAGTCGTCGCGGGCGAGATGTGCGGATCGCCATCCTTGGGCCGAACGATTGGTTCGGTGAGATGTCGATCATCGACATGCAAGCGCGTTCTGCGTCTGTTCGTGCGCTGGCTCCGTCGAGGGTCATGCGGATAACGAGTGCAGATCTCGAGGGGCTTTACCGCTTCGATTTGAAGTCTTATG
>JALYHX010000237.1 GCA_030776305.1 Myxococcota bacterium | reverse complement strand
TCACGCTGAAATCCCCATAGTGACCGGACACGTCGTGGTACGCCGCGAGGGCTTCGTCATCGTCGCAATTCATCGGCGGCCGTCTCCCGCCGACAACGCTCAGTGCGCCGATGAATCGCTCATCACTTCGCGCGGTGGATGCGGTCCCATCGCGCTGGGACCACTTCCTCACCGCATGGGGACCATGGTCCCTCCATGGAGAGGTGCTTACCCCCACGCGCGGAGGTGATGGTCCCACCACGGTGAGGTCACTTCCCCCACGCGATAGGACCGTGGTGCCAACGCAGTGTCCCATGGGTACCACGGCGCGGGGGAAGGCTCCTCCATGCGTGGGGGAAGAGGTACCTCCATGGAAGGACCATGGTCCCAATGCGTTGGGACCATGATGCAAACCGGTTGGGACCACGGTGCAAACGCGTTGGGACCATGATCAAGCCACGGTGACCCGCGCTCCTCAGGGCGTTGGCACCACGGTGCATCCGTGGTGGAACGCGTTCCTCACGGTGCGAGGACCGCGGTCCCAGCGCATCGACCCTTGGGTGCTTGCGCGGACGGACCGCTTGGCGCGCGCGTGCGTCGGTTGGGCTCGAAAGAAGCGCTGGCCCGGATCGTCCTGCCAGAAGTGCCGCAGGGGATGGCCGAGCGATTCATCGCGCGCCTTCCATTCTTGAGTGCCGGTGCGATGCGGGCGGGCCAGTTGCCCGGACTCCCCGAGCACGCGAGCGGTTGCTCGACGACGAGCGACTACTGATGGTTTTCCCCGAAGGCGCGCGCGGGGCACAGCGAAGCTCTTCAGCGCCGAAGCCACGATGGACGAAGGTTTGCGTGCGGCCTCTTGCACCTTCGTGTGGCTGTGCTGAGATGCACGGTGTTCGACGTCATAGCGAATCTGCTGGAACTGGTTGAGTCGTCGCTGATCAAGGGACCATCCCAATCCGATCCATGGGAGGACGCGAATGAGGCCACCTGGCTCGAGCGTTCCTCCGGACGACCTGCCAAATCCTTCTGACCGGTCCGCAGCGGGGCTTCGAGCGCAACGCTGGCGCGTCCTGGCGTTGACTTGGGCCAAGCGCCTGGCCATCGTGGCAGGGGCGCTGCTGATTTCCAGTGCAAGCGCGCTTTGGCTTGTGGTGCACCACTACGAAGCAGAGCTGCCGAACGTGGCGGACCTCAAGGTGTACCAACCGCCGCAGGTCACGCGGGTGCTTGCGCGCGACGGAACGACCGTCCTGGCCGAACTCTACACACAGCGGCGCACAGTCGTTACCATCCAGTCCCTTCCACCCCTCGTCAAACTCGCGGTGCTCGCCGCGGAGGACGCCGGCTTTTACGAGCACGAGGGCCTCAACTATCTCGGCATCGCGCGCGCGATGCTCGTGAACGCGCGCGCCCGGAGCACTCGGCAGGGGGGATCGACCATCACGCAACAGGTCGTCAAGAACCTGCTCTTGGCCACCCACGAGCGAACGCTGTCGCGGAAAATCCGCGAGGCGCTGCTCGCGCGCCGGCTCGAACATGAGCTCTCGAAGGACGGGATTCTCGAGGCGTATTTGAACAATGTTTACTTCGGGCGTGGACGCTATGGCATCGAGGAAGCCGCGCGCGACGACTTCGGAAAAAGCGCCAAGGACCTGACCATCGCCCAAGCCGCGCTGATCGCCGGTCGCATCGCAAACCCCCGCGATTTCCATGCCCGCACGAACCTGACGTCAGCGCTCGCTCGCAGGACGTATGTCCTCGACCAGATGCGTGCCAAAGGGTTCTTGACCGACGCTCAGTGGACGGCAGCGAAAGACGAGCCGGCGACGTTGGCCCCGATTGCCGAGGTCTCGAGCGATCTCGCGCCCGAGGCCGTGGAGATGGCGAAGGCGATCCTCTACCGCATCGAGCCCGAACAAGCACGGTTGGGGGGCTTCACGATCACGACTTCCATCGATCCGAAGCTTCAAACCGCAGCCCGGAAAGCGCTGCGCGATGCGCTGGCGGGATACGACAAGCGGCACGGGCTCGCGCTCGGGCTCAAGTCGCCGCCCGCCGTTGCCGACAAGAAAGGACGATCCGCGCCACCGCGCGATGCGTTCGTTCCCTTCGACGGGACGCCGATCTTCGAGCACCACAGGGTACTCGTGGGGGTCGTGGCGAGCGTCGACGATGGCGCTGGCGCGTTCGACGTGCGCGTCGGAACGGTGACGGGGACGCTGAGGCTCGCCGATTGCGAGCGTTACAATCAGGCCAACCTCGCTCCGAGCGCGTTCGCACCCATTGGTGCTCGCGTTCGCGTCAGTCTGCTCGCCCCGGTACCGGAGGCGCCGAATGCAAGGGTCCCCCTTCGTCTCGAGTCCGGGCCGGAGGGAGCCTTGGTCGCCATCGACGCGCGCACGCGGCAGATCGTCGCCCTCATCGGTGGGTATGAAGGGCGCACGGGAACGCTCGATCGCGCGACACAGTCC
>JALYHX010000236.1 GCA_030776305.1 Myxococcota bacterium | reverse complement strand
CGGCAGTACGTATCCGCGTCGCGCCAGTGCACACACGAAACCGGAAGCTCTGGGTCGCCGGACTCGAACGTGCACGCCGCGCTGGCGCGCGCCGGAGCCGGGCAAGCCGCCGCGGTGACGCACGCACGATAGGCACCGACGGTGACCTCGGTACGATCGATCCAGAAGGGCTCGAGGGTGAGCGCGTGAGCCGGACGCTCGTTGATGGGAGCGCGCGGATTGCCCGAGCCCATCATGAAGCGGCCACCGGGCAGGCGCAGCATCCCACCTTGCTGCGGGACGACCTGCCGCTGCGGGACCCCGCGCACCTGCTCGACCTCGTCGTACGGGTTGTCGCCTGACGAAGGCGTATGCCCTTCCTCGTGCTCGCTGTCGTCGCGCGCGGTCGTGCTGGTGCCGACGGCGCCGGCGCCACGCGCGAGGACGACCCCGGTCGCCGCGGCGACGAAGACGACAAGCGTGGTCGAGCGATGTTTCGTCATGTCCAAACTCGACGGTGGTCGGGTGATAGGTCCATCCTCCCAGCGACCACGCCTTCTGGCCAGCTTTCAGTATACCGCGGTGCGGCACTGAGCTCTGAGCCTGGTGTTTTTCGCCGATCCCGGCGCGATGCCGGCGTCGGGAATCGTCACCGCACGTGAGTGCGGCTCCTCATCGCCGCCGACGGCCTCGCTTGGGCTCGACGAAAACCCTCCAGGCTCGTTTATTTTGCGAATGAATCGTGGGGTGCGGTGCGAGGACCGCGTGTGAACGTGGGGGGCACGAGGCATTCAACGGCCGGTTCCGTCTTTCATCTGATCGAGCGCAAACGCATATTCGTCCGCGAGCTTTTCCACGGCTGAGCGAACGAGGTCCGCGCCGCCGTGGCCCGAATGCTTCTCGATGCGAAGGAGCACTGGCCCGCCCGTCGAAGCCCAGTCGAGCTGCGCCGCGAACTTGCGCGCGTGCATCGGGTCTACGCGATCATCGCTGTCGGCGCTGAGGAGCAGCGTGGCTGGGTACTTCGTGCCCTGGATCACGTGGTGGTACGGCGAATACGCGTAGAGCGCTTTGAAGTCCTCGGGGTCGTCTGCGGAGCCGTACTCTTCGATCCAGGTCTTGCCGCTGCCGAACAGTTGGTATCGGAGCATGTCGAGCAATGGGACGCCGCAGAGCGCGACGCCGAAAAGGTCGGGCCGCTGAACGATCGCCGCGCCTACGAGCAGGCCGCCGTTCGAACCGCCCATCGCAGCAAGCTTCGACGGCGCGGTGAACCGTTGGCGAACGAGCTCCTCGGCGACCGCGATGAAGTCGTCGAAGACATGCTGCTTTTCGCGCCGCATGCCGTGACGGTGCCAATCTTCGCCGTACTCGCTTCCGCCTCTCAGGTTCGCGACGACCCAGATGCCTCCGTGCTCGAGCCACGGATAGATCGACGACGAGAAGGACGGCGTTTGGGGAACCTGGAAGCCCCCGTATCCGTAAAGGATGGTGGGCGCCCCACCGTTTTTGACGAGGTCCTTGGCGTGGACGACGAAGAACGGCACCGCGGTTCCGTCTTTGCTCGTCGCAAACATCTGGTCGACGGCGTAACGGGACGGGTCGACCGGCACTTGCAGGCGGTAAAAGATGGCGTTCTTGCCCGTCTTGACGCTCGTCTCGCTGATCTCCGTCGGATAGGTGAACGACTGGAAGGAAAAATACGCGAGGTCGTCGTCCACCTCGCCACTGAGTCCCCCGGAGCTGCCGAGCGTCGGTAGGTCGATGTTCCGGAGATGCCTGCCGTCCTCGTCGGATAGCTCGAGCCGCGTGACGACGTCCTTGAGGTACACGAGCGAAAGCGCGTGCCCGACGACGCTCGAGCTCTCAAGGGTCGCGTCGCTGCGCTCGGGGACGATCTCCAGCCAGGACCCGCGGTCGGGGTGCAACGGGTCGATCTTGAAGACGCGGTATTTGGCTGCCCCCTCGTTCGTTCGGACGAAGAAGCGCGAATTGTCGACGTCGACCAGATAGCGAGCATCTTGCCCGAGGGCGAGTGGCTGCCAGGTCGCGATCTTCGCGTGGAGGTCCATGAACTCCACGTCCGTACGCGTCCATCCGTGCTCGGTGGTGAGAACGAGCCATCGTCCATCCTTCGACAGCTCCGCGCCGATGAACGTCTTCGGATCTCCAGTCTTGGCGTGGACCGTCTTGTCCTTCGTCGGCTCGGTGCCGAGCTTGTGGAAGCGCACTTCGGCGTACCCCGGTCGTTCGGCGGTGGGAACGCTCCCCGCCGGAGGGAGCCATGTGTAATAGAAACCGTTGCCCGAGGGCGTCCACGATGGCCACGCGTACTTGGCGCCCCCGATGACGTCGACGTCGCTCTTCTTCCCCGTCGTGACATCCAACAGGTAAAGCGTTGCCTCGTCCGAGTTGTTGCTCTTGACCGCGTACGCGACGTTCTTGCCGTCCCACGAGACGCTCCAAACGCCCAGCGAGACGCTGCCGTCAGCGGACCAGGCGTTTGGGTCGAGCAACGTGCGGTCCTTGCCCTCCTTTGATTCGCGCCAGTAGACGGCGTACTTCTCCTTGCCGGCATCGCGCCTGGGATAGAACCAGCGCTTTCCGCGGTGCTGGGGGGTGCCGGCGCTTTCCACATAAAAGAGTTCCTTGAAGCGCGCGGCGATCGAGTCCCGCTCCGGAAGCTTGGACAGGTACGCCCTCGCGAGCGCATCCTGATCGTCCGCCCATTTTTTCACGTCGGCGCCGTTGCCATCTTCGAGCCAGCGGTACGGGTCAGCGACGCCCACCCCGTGCAGATCGTCGACCTGGTCGACTCGCCGGGCGGGCGGATACGGGAGGGCGGCGTGCGGCGGCACGGCGGCATGCGCATTCGTGGCCAGCAGAGGAGAAGCCGCGACGGGCGACGGCGGAACCGATGGTAGTGGGCCAGCGCAACCGACGGCGAGAATGGCAACGAAGAGGGACGCGCGTTTCGACTTCACGAATCGAGACGATAGTCGCGCGCGGGCGTGTACGCGATTGGTCTGCGGGTCACTTCGGCCAGTTGTTCGTCGACGGTGGTACGTCGGCAGGCGTCCAGCACGCCGCGAGGTCGAACAACATGTACTCGAGCGCCTTCTCTTGCGGTGACAGCGGCATCTTGGCGCAACCCGTCGGAACGATGCCGCCGGTGGTATTGCCCCCGGCCTGGATGCCGTAATCGAGCGAGGCCGCGCCGACGTGCAGGTCGCTATACACCACGCGGCCGCACATCTGCTCGACCCGCGAGCCGACCGGCGTGTCGAACGAAAAGTACTCGGTGGCCCCCGCTGCGGTCCCGGCGGGTGAGCCCGCGCTCTGGTCCGCGGTGATCCACGCCCTAGACGGCTTGTTCGATGCGCTCACGTCTGCATTGTGGCGCGCCTGAACGATGTGGAGTTCGTCGTTGGTGAGGGCGCCGACGTTGGCGAGCCAATCGTGCATTTGCTTTCCGCCGAAAAACCCGGTCTCGATGAACGCGTTGATGTCTCCGATGTCCTGAGTGTTCGGATGCCAGCTCGCCAAGTTGTCGCGGAAGAACGGCCCGTTCGGGGCCGTGAACCAGGCGTAATGATAGTGCGACGCAAAGATGCGGCCGCCGACGTCGGCATACTCGGCGAGCGCGGTCGGGTTCGCACCGCTCGTCTCGCCCCCTTCGCAGGACAGGATTGCGACGTCGTATTTCCTGAGCTCACTGGCGGACGGCCAGAGCGCCGTCGGAGACGATGGCGAACCGTTGCGCATGGCCGGCCCGGGGACGCTGTTGCCCCCCCCACCCTGGAACACGTGGATGCGGCCGTTGCCCCCGGCGCCATTCGTGTATTCGCTCTCTGCGACGCCGATGCGCTCGAGCAGGCACTCGAGCGAGTCCGCGCCGCCAGTGGATATCGCGATTTCGGGCAAGGTGTCATCGGGACCTGCTTGGCCTGGCAAGAGAAGGGTCTTGTCCGTCATCGGGTTGTCCTGGCACGCGACGATCGTCACATGGGTCAGATGCCGCCATTTGCCGATTTGGACGACGAGAGGAATGTTCGACCCGACGGGGACGTGGGTGAACTTGAATTGGCCCTTCGTGTCCGTGAGGTCACCGGCCACGACCTTCGGGTAGTAATCGGCGCAGTGAGGGCAGGACACGAGCGCGGTCGGTGGCCCAGGAAGAGTCGGTAGCGGCAGGGACGCC
The DNA here is from genome assembly GCA_030776305.1 of Myxococcota bacterium. Taxonomy (GTDB): domain Bacteria; phylum Myxococcota_A; class Polyangia; order Polyangiales; family Polyangiaceae; genus Palsa-1150. Next base: position 6,731 of record JALYHX010000236.1, on the reverse strand, counting down.
GGAACGTACACGGCAATGTCGTAGAGCGGGTTGTTACCCGCGGGATCATAGACGGTACCGCTGATACTCGTTGGACTGCCGGTGGGGCAGTTCTGGATGCACTGGTTGTCGACCGTGCACGTACATTGACCGCTCGTCGCACAAAGGTACGAGGCGTCGAATGGCGGAATCGGTAGTGGCATACCTTGTTCGGCGTCCGTCCCGGCCTCCGAAGAGTCCCCGCTGAGGAGGACTTCGGGATGACAGGCACTCGCGAGAACGGCAAAGCAACCGACGGCAAACGTTCTACCAATCGCGAATCGCATCGCAGGCCTCCTGAGAACCAAATGGCCGCATGGCGGCCATGCGATCACGGATTCGAAGCACCGAGCAGCGATTGGATTCGCAGCGCATAGGGACTGCGCGGATCGCGAGCCAGGATTGCGTTTGCGAACCGCGCCGCAGCCGAACGGTCTCCCTTCTTCACCAGGACTTCGACGCGAAGCACCGCCGCTTCCGGCGCCATCGCACCTCTCGGGAAGCGAACGGAATAAGCGTCGAGCATCGACAGCGCGCGTGTCCAAGCGCCTGTCCTTATCGCGGCTCGCGACTCGTCGAGCATTGCCAGCTCGATGGGAAGACTCGATGCATTCGTAGCACCTGACTCGACGAACTTTGGCACGGACCGTACCGTCCCGTGCGCGGGCATTGTCGTAGGGAATGCCGCCGGCGCGGATGGGGGCTCGGCCGCTGCGGACGCCGGCACGGGGGGGACGGCTGGAGGGGAGATCGGATCGACGGGTTTCGCCTGCGAAGCGGCGATGCGTGACGATTCTTTGGTTGCCGCCATGCTCGTCCGTGGCTCGCTCTCACGAAGATCGCGCACGACCACGGCGCTGACCGCCGCGCTGACGCCGATGACGCAGAGGAGACCGATCCACTTGAACAGTGCAACGGATCCCACCTTCGTGACCGTTGCGGCTTTGCCGACCACCGAGCCGCCTGCCACCAGGCTCGTGCCTGCCAGGGCGGCAGAAGCCGCCAACAGCGCGCGTTGTCGAGCGCCCGTCGGAGCTCCTCGACGCCCCGCGTTGAGGAGCGCGCGCTCGATCTCGCTCTCGTAGGCAAAGAATATGCGTTTCGGATCGTTCATTGGCCACCTTCGCGTGTTCCATGGCCCTGTGCGACTTGCATGCGTCGCACGATGTTCCGAAAATTCTCGCGTGCACGACGAAGTCGCGATGCAGCCGTGCCGGCGGGAATCCCCAGGTACACCGCGACTTCCGCCAGCGTCAGCTCCTCGAGTTCGAAGAGTACGAAGACGAGGCGAAGGTCGACGGGAAGTCCGTCCAGGACATCACGAAGGACTCGTTGCGCGCGGCGCTCGTCGATCAGCGCCTCAGCGGTCGGCAAGGGGGCCTCGAGGGCGTCCACGTCTTGTTCCGCCGCAGCGGGCCGCCGGCGCACCGCGCGGCGTGCCTCCGAGGCGACCCGCACGGCCGTCGAGAAGAGGAAGGACATTTCGGCGCCCGGCACGATCTGGTGGAGGCGTCGCGCAAGGACGCACAAGACCTCCTGTGCCGCATCTTCCGCGTTCGCATCGGAGACCCCGAGATATCGGACGGTGCGCCAGACGAAGTCGTAATGTCGATCGACGATGAGACGCAGACGGCTTCTTTGGGTTGCGGGCTCGCTGCGTCGCTCTTCGCGGGACGCCCCGGTCGGGATTTCGGCCACACGTCGAGCACCGGCTGGCGGGCAGGGCGGGTGAAATTCGCGGAGCGTCATGGCCTCTCGAAGCGATCCATTCGGTCCATGGCCGAAGGGTCGGATTTTGATCAAAGAAAATGAATACCCACCCCGGCCCCGCCGGTCACACCGACCGGGGGTACTTGATAGACCGGGGTACCAGGCATCATGAAATAGAACCGCTCCTGGGTCACACGAACGAGGCCGCCCACCTCGGCGGCGATGAAAGCCCAGGGGAAGAAGGACCACTCGCCCCGGGCGACGGCGCCTCCCGCCACCCACGGCTGAAGGGATGTCTGGGGCGACGAAACGTCCGCGCGCATGGCTTCGAGCGCCCCCGCTTCGACGCGGACGCACGCGGCAATGCGCAATCTTCCGCCCGCTCCCACGACGGGGCACACGTCAACGCGCCCGACTGTCCATGTAAACTCGACCCTTCCATTCGCCACGTCGACCGCGCCGGTCCCCGCGCGTATGAACGCGACGCGTACCGACGGCTCGAAGAGCGTTCCACGTCTCGCTCGCCAGCCCACGGACGGCGACCCTCCGATGACGAGTTTGGGCGTCACGCCGGTGGCAACTGCAACGTCGAGTCCGGCGAAAAACATGTGGCTCTCCGATTCAGGAAGGGGGGTCGGGGACGCCACCGACTGCGCGGACGGTTTTGTGGCGGGGGCAGTCGCCACGGCTAGCGGCGCACTCGCGCGGGGATCGATCGCTAGCGCAACCACCAGGGCCAGCGCATCGGCCACGTCGGAACACGTATCTGCCTGCACTTTTCGAGTCCCCTCGTCGCGACCGCCCGTCTGAATGACGACGCGTCCCGACGCGGGTGGTCCCTGATCGATCACGACCGCAAAGGTTCGGGCGGTTTCGCCGGGCCATGCGATGCGAGCACGCGTGGTCCGCGTCCGTATGCGTGCCACGAAGCCGGCGTCATCCGGACAACCGTCCGATGCATGGTAGGCGAGGCGGATCGGTTCGACCCCTTCCTCCGCGGCGGCGTCGGCCACGGGACTCACGCTGTACGTCAGGACGATCATCGACGTGACCATCGGCGCCCGCCGGCAGTTCGCGCGCTTCACGGACCGGAGTCTAAGGCCTGCAGGGTCCGTTCGCGCAGCCGTCGGTCCGGTGAATGGGAACGATCGCTCGGGATCGCGTCGATGCCGACGGCGTGCCTCAATGTCCGCTGTCTCGCCTCTGCCTCACCTGCGGACTACACTCTCGTCACGCTGCAAGGCCCACCCCACACGAAGCTCGGTGGTTCCACCGAGCCGAGCGATCCCGAGGCGCCTATCGACTTCACAGGTCCGCCGCCAATGCGTCCGTCGACGCGCTTGCGTCTCTTTCTCCGCGACCACGGACGCAAGCTCGTGTGGCTCCACTCTGGTTACGCGCTCGCGATAGGCGCGGGTGTCATTCTCTTCGCGCAGAAGGGCTTCGAGCACGCGCGCTGGCTCGCAGTGACGCTCGGCCTTGCTTGGCTACTGGTCGTCCTGGTCTTTCGCCTCTTTGGATCGGGCGGGGAAATGCGTGCGTTCGACGCTCGCGACACGAAGACTCGCGTGCATTTCTACGTCATGACGTACGCGCTCAAAAACCTGTACCAGGGGATGCTTTTTTTCCTGCTCCCCTTCTATTGGAAGTCGACGACGATTGGCGCCGAGAACGCGTGGTTCGTCGTTCTCCTCGCAGCGTGCGCCGTGATTTCGACGATCGACATCGTGTTCGACCGGGTGCTCATGCGCTGGCGAGCGCTCGCCTCGATCTTCCACGGGATCACGCTCTTCGGATGCCTGAACCTGGTGATCCCGGCGCTCTTCCCCGATACACGCACCCTTGGATCGCTCTTGGCCGCCGCGGGGATCACCGTGATCGGCTTCTGGACGCTTCACGTCACCGGGCGCGTATTGCGAAAGAAGGTCTACATCGCGATCTTCGTCCTCAGCGTCGGCATGGGGATCGGTGTGGCCTACGCCGCGCGGGCGGCGATCCCCCCGGTCCCCATGTACGTCTCTTCGGCGGCGGTCGGCCCGAAGCAACTTGCCGACGGGCGGCTCGCAATGGAAGTGAAAGCATTGCACCCCTCGGTCATCCAGGAGCTCATCGCTGTGACGGATGTCGTCGTCCCTGGAGGAAAAGGCGATCGGCTGCACCACGTCTGGCTGCACGAAGGGTGGGAGGTTCACCGATCCACGGAAGAGACGTCCCGGATCCCAGGCCCCAAGGGCGTCGTGCGCCTGCAGTCCTCGCTGACGGGGAGGGACTTGCCGGCCGACCTCGTCGGTGCGTGGTCGGTGGACGTGGAAACCGAGGACGGCCAGCTCGTCGGAAGGGCCGAGTTTCGAGTCGTGGAGTAGAGGCGCGCAATCGCATCGCTCACGGCAAGACGTTGAATTCTGGCCCCCCGCCGCGCATCACCATAGTGTTGGCTCTTGGTCTCGTGAGGAGGAATCTCATGGGGAAAAGAAGCTTCGTCTTGACCGCGGTTTTCTCATCGCTCGGGGTTGTCATCGCTTGCGGAGGCAGCAAAACGTCGACCAGCGCCTGCGATTCGGTATTCGACACTCTGTACGCAAAGTGTTCACAGTCGACGCAGCCGGCCGCCGAAATGGCGCGCCTTCGCACGCGCTATGAACAAGTGTGCGAGCACGCGCTCACATTGCCCGGCACCCGCTGGACGTCGCAGCGACTGTCCGCATGCGCGGCCGCTGTCGCCGCGCAAGGTTGTCGTGACCTGGGCACGCTCGCGATGTGCCGCACGCCCGGCACGCTCGCGGGCGGGGCACGGTGTACCGACGGACTGCAATGCCAGAGCAATACGTGCTCGAGAACGGCTGCGATGAGCGCCGACGGCGGACTGGTGACTCTCGCCTGCGGAGTGTGCGAGATGCTGATCGCCGACGGGCAACCATGTGCGTTCGCGCAGGGGCAGTGCGGCCCGCAATCACGGTGCGACTCCACGGTGACGCCACCAACATGCGTCGCGGTCATCGCGGGCGACCTCGGGTCGAGCTGCGGCAACGCTACGTGCAAGGCGGGACTCTTTTGCGATTCGACCCAGGGGCAGTGCGCGATGCAAGGAGGAACCGGCACCGCGTGCGCGTCGTCGAACGCGTGCGTGTCCCCTCTCGTCTGCCTGGGGACGGGTGCGAATCGAACATGCCAGAATCCCCAAACGAGCGGCGGCGCTTGCATCGCGGACGCGGACTGCGCCCCGGGGCTGGGGTGTACCCCGTTGACCCGTCAATGCGGAACGATCGCCTGGGCATCGAGCGGCCAACCTTGTGGCGGTCTCGTTCACTGCCTGGTCGGGAGCTGCCCAGGGCCGAGCCTGGGTGGAATATGCCCGGTGGTCATTGCCGACAATCAGCCGTGTGACGCCCCTGGTGGAACCACTTGCGACACGTTCGCTTCGTGCACCAACGGAACGTGCGCTCTCACGGACAGCGCTGCCTGCAACTGATCCTCGGGTGCCAAGTCGTCGCCGCGATGGTCATGCAACCGGCATCGCGCATCGCTCCGCAGGAAGCGCTATTGGCACTTCGCCTTGCACGCCTTCGCTGCTGCTGCCTTCTTTGCGCAGGCTTCGTACGCGGCGGCAAGCTTCTTCGCCTTGGCGGAAGAGGGAGCGCTTGCTCCACCGACGCAAGCGGGGCCGCCCGACGTGCAGCTGTGGATGGTGTCGAGCGTCGATTGACAATCGGTGTCTTTCCCGCAAGCAGCGGCTTGCTTCGCGCAACTCTTGTCGAGGCACTTGCCGCAGTCGGTACTTCCGAACGTCGCCGCGGGCGGAGGAGCTGCCGCGGGGGCCGGGGCCTCCGCCGTTGCCGTGGCCGCGGTGGCCGTGTCGGCCGCGGTGGCAGAAGACGCGGACGCAGCGGAGGTCGGCGTGTCCGATCCGGCAGGCTCCGCGGAGGCTGACTCGCCCGACGGGGTTTCGGGGGGCTTCGACCCGCCGCCGCACGCGAGCCAAGCTAGGGGAACAGCGGCGATGAAAACGAGGGTGGTGATGGGCAGAAGGCGCGCACGGCTCATGGTGTGGACTTGCGTAGCGCGTTGCGGCATCGAAGCAAAGCACGAAGTGCGGCCCGGCGTCGGATTCCTGACCTTTGCAAGCCCGGGCATCCGTGATTTGGCTCGAGCACGGGCCAATGTACGGCACAATCTGTTCGACCCCTTGATTGGCCGCGCACCCGGGCCGTCGATGGGGAACGCTCGCGGGGTCAAATCCAGCGGCGGCGCAGAAGCCAGACCTTCATCGCTTGCGTGAGCCCCACGTAACAAAGGAGCGTGATGGCGAGTAGAGGCCAGTAGAGCGGCGGAAGCGTCGTGAACCCCAAGTACTTGCCGAAGGGCAGGAACGGAATCGCCACGCCGATGACCATGATAGCCGCACTCATGACCGTCACGGGCCACGACGCACGGCTCTGTAGAAAGGGCACCTTGTTGGTGCGGATGATGTGGATGATCAGCGTTTGCGTCAGCAAGCTCTCGACGAACCAGCCCGTCTGGAAAAGACTCTGGCTGCGCGCCGCTGCATGCGGCGTCGACACGTCCCAGCAACCGAAGACGTAAAGCATCATCAAGTAAGTCGTGTAGTCGAAGACCGATGAGCAAGGTCCGATGAAGACGATGAAGCGGGTCAATTCCTTCACGTCCCAGGGCCGGGGCTTTTCGATTTGGTCGGCGTCCACCGCGTCGGTCGGGACCGTCGTCTGACTCAAGTCGTAGAGCATGTTGTTGGCAAGGATCTGTATTGGCAGCATGGGCAAGAACGGCACGAATACGCTGGCCCCGAGGACGCTGAACATGTTGCCGAAGTTGCTCGACGCGCCCATCCGCACGTACTTGATGATGTTCGCGAAGACCTTGCGGCCTTCGACGACGCCGTCGTCGAGTACGAGGAGCGACTTCTCCAGAAGAATCATGTCGGGGGTCTCTTTGTCGACTTCTAGTGCCGTGTCCAGGCTTTTGCCGAGATCGGCGGTGTGGAGCGC
>JALYHX010000235.1 GCA_030776305.1 Myxococcota bacterium | reverse complement strand
CGGCGCATTCGGCCAAGCCACGCCTCTGCGACCAGCATTCGCGCCTCGACGCGCACGATTCCCGGGGGGAACCCGTCAGCCTCACGCGCGAGGGCATCGATCGCAGACGCATCGCTTGCAATCACCGAGTCGCGGCGTACCCGCTCGAGACGCGCGAGCGGGACGAAGTCGCCTTCGGAGCGCGAACGCAACCAATCGATCCGCTCGGTCGCATGCAACGCCCATGGGCTCGCTGGTGCCGCGGCGAAGGATGCACGGTAGTGACCAAGCGCCTGCGCGAAGGCCCCTTCGTCTTCGTCGATCTCACCGAGCCGCAGCCGAGCCTCGGCGGCGGCGTCGCCATCATCGCTTGCGCTTCGAGCGACTTGATCGAAGAGTGCCCGCGCCTCGTCGCGTCTGGGCGGATCCGCGGACAGCAAACGATTCGCCATGTCGACGGCTGCGCGCGCCTCGCTTGCCCATGCGGGGCGCACAACGGCCATGAGGACGGCGAGCGGCAGACCGATGAGCACGAGCGCGAGGCTCCGCATGTCGCCCGTGAAAGCTTCCACGCGCCGGCGGCGTTGTCCATGGGGACGCGCGAAGGCTGCGTGCTCATTCTCGGAGTGTTCGCGAGGCTGCCACGCTAAGAGAGAGAGTCCGGGATGACCCTTCGCACCGCTGCTTTGCTCATGGTCGTTTTCCTCGGTGGCGGCTGCCGTGGATGCCAGGACCATCCCTACGTGCCCTACGTGATCAGCTCGTCGCAGCCGACGATCGCGCCCCCCGCTTCATCGCTGCCGGCCATCGCGGGACCAGCGCCGACGGCGAGCGGCCCCACAGCGTTCCTTGGCGATCCCGCGATCCTGGCGCCCCCAGGTCTCGCGCGATGGCCCATGGATGACATCGTCCTTGAGTCCCCCGAAGGGCGGACATTCGTTTCGGCCCTGGTCCGCGATTTCGACGGAGATGGCGCGAAGGACGCATTCGCAATCGTTCGCGCTGCGGAGGGCGACATCGGCGAGGTCGTGTTTTATCGGGGCCGGCGCGATGGCGAGGCGCTCCTCGCTGCAACAACGTTCACCCCACCGGCCGGCCTGTCACAGAAGGCGAGCTGCGTGGCGGTCGCTCGCCTGACCGCGATCGGGGCGAGGTCCGTTCTTGTGGAGCTCGGTGCGCCCTGCCCTTTACAAGCCTCGAGCGCACCCGATCGGTGGATCGCCGTCATTACCGTCGGCACGGACGCAAGGGTGCGGCTCGCGGCGACCATTTCGGATCCCCCAGGCGCCGCCACGCTCTCGGTGGACGGCGATACTGAGGACCTGGACCGCGACGGGCTCGAGGACGTGTCACTCCGCGTGACGCTCGAAGGGGGCGGCGCCCCACTCGAGCCCGGACCTCGGGTGGGAGTCATCTTTGCGTGGCTCGATCGCACGGCGGGGCTCAGCCGCGAGGCGGCGGCCACCGACTCCTCGTTCGCTGCATTGGCTGCGGCCGCGAAAACACGAGCAGGGCGGGCAAAAGAAGCTCCGTCCGTTCATGGCTTCGTCGAGCAGGTACGCGCGCTGTGGAGGGCAGCCTGTGCGGACGGCGGAGCACCGCGCATGGTGGGCGTGGCGGGAACCGGCGCGATCACATGCGGTGCCACGCGCGCTCTCGGGGATCTCGGGCTCGCCGAGGTGCGCGCGTACGTGACGACGGGAGACTCGCTGCGAGCTGCACTCGCGCTCGATCGAGCCGACCGCCCACCCGCATCGCCCACGGGGGAACGTGTGTCCGAGACACGACGGCGGATCTTGCAATTGGCTCCCGTCTCGCTTGCGCGCGGGCTGCGCGCCGTGGCGGCTGTACCTGGCGTCGCCAGTGGTCACGAGCCCACTTGGGGGCCGCTCGCCTTCGAGGCAAGTGGCAAGCTACTTGTCCGTACGCGAGCGGGCGTCGTGCGCGTCGACCCGGACACCGGCGACGAGACGACTGCGGAGGGCGTGGTCGACTGGAAGCCGGCGGTCACGTCGCCTGACGGCGCGATGCGATGGATCGAGGCTTATGATCCATGCGATGGGCTACCGCTGCACGCGACGTTCACGCCGGTCACCGGCGACGACTTGCGCGACGTCGCGCTACCCATTGCAGCGCCATTGGGCGGGCACTGTGTTGGCTCCCGTGGGGCTCCTGCACGCACGTTGCCCATCGCGTGGGGACCGGGCGGAATCGAGGCGATCGTCGAAGGCGAGCCGGTACTGATCTCGTCCGACCTTACCCATGCCACGTTGCTCGCTTCCTTTCTCGGTCAGCCCGTGACGGCGGGTGCGCCGCGCTCTCCCGATGGGCGTACCCTCGTCGTCCCCACCGGAAGCGGGCTGCTTGTGGCAACGGGCGCTCGCGCTCGTCTGTTTCGTGCGCCGGAGATCGATCACACGTATGGCGACCAACGTGACTGCACGGTCAGCAATGATGCGGCGCGCGTCGGATGTGTGCGCGCGGGAAAGGCGTGGGTCGGCACGTGGGACGGCGTGTAGACGGGAGTCACTTGTGCGTGCAGAGGACGTCGTTCGCCTCGCGCGTGCTTTGCAGGCACTGGATTGCCCGATCTGCACAGCGAACGACGAGCACGCCGTGCGCGAGCAAAGTCGTCAGTGATGCCCCCGTATGCCGTGCGATCGATTCCCTCGGCAACGTTGCGTCGCACCCTCTGTCCATCAGCACATCGATCCTGCGGCCACTCGAGATGACGTCCGTCCTGCCGACGGCGCGAAGTTGATCCGCGAGCTGCTTGGCAAATGCAGGATCCGCGGCCGCGTCGCTCGACTGGGGCGCCTGCATGGCCGCCATGTACTGAATGGCCTGAAGCTGCACCTCTTGAGGCATCGTGATCAGCACCGTCGGGCTCGTGGTCGGCACGGGCCGTGGAGGCATGACCCGAGCGCGAGTCACAGACGCGGCGTCGGCGACTGGGACGGCAACAGGCAGCGCCGACGCGGTGGCGCTCGCCGAGGCGTTGAGGTCCGCGAGCGGCTCGCTCTTGTCGCAGCTGGTGGCAAGCGCGAGGACCACAAGCAAAAGCCGGCGGATCATGGGGCCGATTCTGATACGACAATTGGCAGTGTGGAAGCTCCTCGTCGTGCTTGCATGCGCGGAGGTACTCGGCCAGGGACATGCCTCTCGCGCACAGGACGCCGGGATGCCGCGTGCGGAGATGAGGTGCGAGCGTATCGATGCCCCGGGGCGGGTGCGCTGCGAGGCCGAGGTCCGTGTCGTAGCCGGAGAATCGATCGCGATGGCTGACGTCATCATCATTCACACCCCTCCGTTCGTCAGGGCGCTCCGGGGCCGTATCGGGCCCCACGACGCGACCACGCGCGAGGCGGAAGTATGGCGCTGGGCGCTCGCGCTTGCCGCACGCGCAAAGGGCAGCGGCGACGTCGAGGCACGCGCGCGGCTGGTCGTGTGTCGCAAGGAGGGGTGCGAACCTCGTGAGGCGCCGATCGTCGCGCACGTCGTCGTCGGTGAATGAGGGGGCCAGGCGAGAAGTTGGCCCGGAATCACGTGTCGCGGTGACAATATGGGAGCGATGAACCTGCCGAGTCGCCTTCGATCGACCACGCTCGGCGACGTCCTCGGCTCGCTTCATCGGGAGCGAGCCCACGGGACCTTGGAGCTTGTCGAGGACCGTGGACGTGTGCACCGTGTCTACCTTTCGCAGGGACTCGTCGTCGCCGTCGAACTGGATGGCTCCAGTGAATCGCTTGCCGAGATCCTGCGCCGGGAACACAGCGCGGACGACGACGTTCTGCGCCGTTCGCTTCTTCGGGCGATTGGGACGCGCCGGCTTCACGGCGAAGTCCTGGTGGACGAATACCATCTTTCTCCGGCGCTCCTCGGCCGGGCTTTGCGCCGTCAAATGTGCGCGCGCCTCGCGGCGATCGAGGCATTGGTGGACGCGCGGGTCGTGTTCCACGTCGCCGTACGCCCCCCGCGGTGGGCGCTCCATGCCACTCCCCTCGAGGCGCACGACTTTCTACATGGCCGCCGCCGGGCGCGTGAACGCGAAGCAATAGAGCCGCCCCACGACGCTTGGGATGTCCTCGGGGTCGCGCCCGGAACCGACGTTGCAGGGATCAAACGCGCGTATCGCAGCTTGGCACGGTCGTTTCACCCGGATTTGCATCCACGGGCAACCGACGAGCAGCGTCGCGCGCTCCAGGCAAGCTTCGTTCAAGTCACCGAGGCCTACCGCGTGCTCGTCGCGTAGCCCCGGTTCCGCGGCGACCGGCGCTCCGTCAGTGATTTTGCGTCAATGTCTGTAGCGCCAGCTTCGCCTCGGGTGCGAAGTGCGAATCCGGAAAGCGGCGAAGAAGCGTGCGCCACGTGTTCTTCGCGTCATTGTATGCCTCGATCTCGGTCTGACACCATGCGAGCTGCTCGAGAGCGTCGTCTTGCACCTCTTTGTCGATCCCGGGCTCAGCGAGCTGCAACAGCAGCGGGATCGCGTCCTTCTGCTTGTGGAGCTTGCGGTACGCGCTCGAAAGCTCGAGCTTGGTCTGCGGCGAAATTGCGCCTGCGTCGTCGAAACGTAGCGACTCTTCGAATGCCGTCACCGCCTCTTGCCACCGCTGTAGACGGAAGCTTTCCATCCCCTGCAGATAAAGCAGCGTCGCTTGTTCGGTGCGCGCCTTGTCCACTGCGTCCCCGAGAAACTGCGCTTCCGCCTTCGTCAAAGGCCTGGTCTTCACGGCATCCCAGCCTTTGACGACGTCGACCCGCCTTCCTTCGCGCACCAAATTGTAAAACTTCGCCGCCTCGAGTTCCGCTGCGTGCCGATCGCCCTCGCGTTGTTTCAACTCGTCGAGCTCCTGCTTGTAGCGGGCGCTCTCATCCCGCAGGTGTTTGCTCGTCGCCTCGATGGCCTCGACCCGCGCGTCGACGGCGACCTTGAACGCAGCGAACACCATCACTACGAAGACGACGTAGGCGGTCGCGCTGTTGAGCCAGAGTCGTCGTTCGTAAGCTTGCTGGCGCTTGGAGATCGACTTGATGTCCGCGGAGAGCGCGTTCGTCAGATTGTTGGTCTTGATGACCAGACCTCGCGACTCGATGATCTCGCGTTTGATTTCGCGCAGCTCGTCGTCTAAATCGTGCATGCGGTCACGCGCTCTACGTACGCCGCCCTCCGGCTGTCTCGCAAGCGGATCCGCGTGTTCTATTTGCACGCCTAACGCGGATTGGGGGCGCCGTCACGCGGGTGCCGTACCATTGTTGCTCGAAGGCGATTTGCACGCGACGGACCCCCTCAGCACGCGAAGTCGACGAACCCCTCCTGCACGTCGGTATGGACGAGTCGGACGCGGACTCGATCGCCGACGTTCAGACCCTGGAAACCCTTCACGACCTTGCCCTCCACCGGAGGTTGCAGCGCCCTGACCCATGTTCCCTTTTCCGATGCGCCAGTGACGATCGCGTCGAAGCTTTCGCCGACACGAGCCCTCAGAAGCAGCGCCGCGGCAGACTTTCGTACTCGCCGTTCCACCTTCGCTGCGTTGTCCTCTTGCTCGGTACAATGCGACGCCAGCTCGCGCAGTTCGTCGGTCGAGTATGGCAGGGGAGCTCCGGAAATGGCGGACTTGACCAGGCGTTGAGTCACGAGATCGGGAAAGCGTCGGTTCGGCGCCGTGGAGTGAGTGTAGTCTTGGACGGCGAGCGCAAAGTGCCCATCCGTGCGCTGTCCAGGGGTCTCGATCACGTACTCGCCGCGACCCAGAAGCTTCACCACGGCGAGTGAGACATCGGGGAACCGCGCCGGATCCGCATCACGACGCCGACGCAAGAAGTCCGATAGCGCGGCCGCGTCGGGTTCTGGAGGCAAACTGTCGCCGAGCCCCGCCGCCAATGTGACGATCTTCGCCCAACGCTCAGGTGACCGAAGGACCCGTCGTAGCGACGGTAGCCCCTTGCGCTCGAGGTATTTGGCGATCGCGATGTTGGCGGCGATCATGAAATCTTCGATGAGCGCCTTCGCGCGGTTCTCGTCCTCGGTCCTGAGCTCGGCAAGGTCGTCCCCATCGAAGACTGCGTGGGCCTCGAGGGTCTGCAGGACGAGCGCGCCGTGCTGCTGGCGAATTCTCTTCATCGCCTGCGCAACCCGGTCCTGGAGGCGAAGCTGATCGTCGAGACCCTGAACCGTGGTCACCCTGGTCGGCGGTGGCGCGCTCCCATCCAGCCATGCGGCGACACCGTCGTAAGCAAGCTTCGCGCGATTTCGGACGGTCGCGCGGTAGACGTCCGAGTCCCTGACCGCACCGTCGGCATCGATCGTCATGTCGGTGACGATTGCCAGTCGCTCTTGATCCTCACCGAGCGACGTGAGATCGGTGGACAGTCTCTCGGGGAGCATCGGGAAGACTTCAGCCGCGGTGTAGACGGAGGTCGTGTTGACCTGCGCGCGTCGATCCGTTGCCGATCCCTTCTTCACGAGCGCGTCGACATCGGCCACGGCGACCATGATCCGCACCAAACCGCCCTTCAGCGGCTCGGCGACCGTGAGCTGATCGAGAT
>JALYHX010000234.1 GCA_030776305.1 Myxococcota bacterium | reverse complement strand
CATTGGCTGCCTCAGCTGCGCCGACGCTACCGTGGACACGGGCCCGTCGAGTGGGTCGTCATCCGGCGCGCTGGGACCTCAAACGGCGATGGGTGTCATCACCGCCTCCGATTGCGCGGGCTGCACGTTTCCCCCAGCGTCCGCGATGCCCTGCCCCGCGACCGCGCCGGCAATCAAGTTGGTGTATCCGAACGACAACGTGCTCTTGCCGCCGAACATGAACGTCATTTCGGTGCAGTGGACTCCATTCGGCCCCCCGTACACGCGCTACTCGGTCGATTTCAACAACATGGGCAACACGGATTGGCACATCATCACATCGTGCAAAAACCAAACGAACGATGCGCAGTCCGGCGCCCCGTCCGGAGGGTGCGAAGTGACTGTCGACCCCGTGTCATGGAGCAAGCTCGTGGGGGCGAACCGGGATCAGGGTCCGATCACCGTCACCGTGCGCGGTACGACCGATGGCACGTGCGCGACGCCGTCGATGAATCAGGTCCACATCTCGTTCGCAAATCAAGATTTGCTCGGGACTTACTATTATTGGCAGTCCCTGATCAACACGGCGGCGCAAGGCGTCGGCGGCAATGGATGCCTGACCGCGGGAGTGGGCGGATATATCTGGAAGCAGACGTTCGGCGATCTCAACACGGGTGAGACGAACGTCACGCCCTGCCCGCAGACCATCAACTCGGGGTGCAATGGCTGTCACTCGCTGTCGCGCGATGGGTCGCGGATGGTCGTTTATTCCGACGACAACGACTCGGACGACGAATACAGCGACGTCGCCGGTTCTTATCTCGACATGACCATGAACCCGGCGACGATGTTCCCCGGTGGCGTTGCGCGCGGCGGCAATGCGGGCGGAGGCCAGCCGCCAGGCTTCAGCACGATCGATCCGAACGTCACCAAGCTGACGACGCCGGCTGCACCGGGATATTACATCACGTCGAACGGATACCCATGCGCCGGGGGCGGATCACGGTGTGCATCGTCGTTGGCCACTTATCCCGCGCCGGTCGCCAACAACGCGTTCACGACATGGAACGGGACGACGGGTGCGTTCATCGGGAGCGTGCCGATCGGCGCCGCGACGACGCGACCCACGATGCCCGACTGGTCGCCGGACGGGACGACGATCGTCTATGTGGTGCCGGCCGGAGAATTCTCGAGCTGGCGCGACGACGACGCGCACATCTACGGCGGAAGCCTTTATACGGTCCCTTATACGGGCAACGGAACGTTCGGCGCTCCGTCTGTTCTGCTGCAGTCCAACGGCGAGAACAACTACTACCCGAGCTACTCGCCCGATGTTCCGATGTCGTACATCATCTTCGACCGCGTCGACAGCATGGGTCAGAAGGCCAACTGCACCGCGGGGTTTTGTGCGGACGACAGTTTCTCGAATCCGGCTGCGCGACTCATGCTCCTCGCGGCACCGCGCGGCGCGGGAAGCGATGCGGGGGCACCGACGTCCACTACGCCGATCGATCTCGAGAAGGCCAACGGCACTCCGATCGTGGCAAAACTGCCTTGGTCGAACTCGTATCCGCGCTGGGCGCCCTTCGTCCAGATTTACCACGGCAATCGACTGCTCTGGTTCACGTTCTCGTCGACACGCGACTATGGCGTTCGCGTGCTCAACCACAAGACGGGCATGTACCAGTGCTATCCGGCCGACGCCGCGGAGACTCCGGGCGCGTCGCACGGGCAGGGGTTTGCTCCCCAGTGCCAAGAGCCTCAACTGTGGATGGCGCCTCTCTTCTTCTCGGAGGCGCAGGGAAACAAGGACCCGTCCGGGCCGGCCTTCTGGCTTCCCTACCAGAAGATCACGACGCACAACCATACCGCCCAGTGGACGCAAGAAATCGTGAAGACGCCACCTCCACCCGTGGACGGCGGCGTGTGCTCCTGCCAAGCGGCGAACTATGGGCCATGTGGTGTGGCCAACGGCGGATGCGGGTGCTGCGTGGGCAACGGCTACTGCACGGGCAGCAATACGTGTTTCACTCCGCCGATGTGAGCGGACGGGCGTGAAATCGATCGTGCACCGAACGGGGGGGGCCCGCGGAGGCAATCTTGATAGGCTGCGCCCCATGCCGCCCGTCGAACCCGCTCCGCCGCTCATCATCCTGGACACGAAGGTTGCCCTTTTCGGACTCGCCACCGCTGCACTCACGGCAGGCGGACTCTTTTTCCAGAAGCTGAACGGCGTTCGCGGCGGAAACACGTTCGTCAGCGGGTGGCTCCTTCTCGCGGTGATCCTTTTCTTTCCGACGTTCCTCATCGCCAACAAGGTGTTCTTGATGGGGGGCAGAATGTCGCTCTACGTCCCGGCGACGGCCATGACGTACGTCTTCTCGATGCTCATCGGCCGCCTCTATTTCGGCGAAGAGGTCTCGATCGCACGGTGGGCGGGCTGCGTGCTCATCATCGCCGGCGTGATCGTCATCGCGCGGGGATGAGGGGATGGAGTACGGACGTTCGAGGCGTCAGAGTCCGGCGCGCGCCGGAGCGGTCAGGCGCCTTTTCAGGTCCGATCGCCTGGCCATTCGCGTGTCGATCCACTCCGTCAGCGGCGCGGCCACGTAGATGCTCGAGTACGTGCCGGCGACGATGCCGACGAGCAGCGCGAGCATGAAGTCCTTGATGGCCCCGGTGCCGTACACGAAGAACGCGAGAAAGCTGAGCATCGTCGCGCCGGAGGTCAGGATCGTGCGCGACAGCGTTTCGCTCACGCTGAGGTTGATGATCTGCGCGAACGACTTGCCGCGATGCTTGCCGAGGTTCTCGCGGATCCGGTCGTACACGACGACGGTGTCGTTCATCGAGTAGCCGACGACGGTCAACACGGCAGCGATCGTCGAGAGCGACACTTCTCTGTGCAACACGATGAAGACACCGATGACCACCATCGCGTCGTGAACGCATGCCACGATGACCCCAGGCGCGAAGCGCAGGTCGAAGCGAAACGCGAGATAAAGCATGATGAAAACGATCGCGATCACGACCGCGTTGCGCGCGCTGTCGCGAAGTTGCTTGCCCGCCTTCGGGCCCACCCACTCGACCCGCAGCGCTCGCTCCGGGACGACGTCCGCGCCGAGCTTCTCGCGGATCCGCTCGATGAGCTGGTCTCCCTTGCTCATGAGTTGGATTTCGACTCGGTGGTCGCGCGGATTCAACACTTGCGGATTCGTCGCGCTCGCGCGAAGCGCGACGCCGGGCACGCTCTGCACTTGCTCTTTGATCTTCTCCAATCCCGGGTCGAGGTCGTAGCGCGCGCTGATCTTGTCACCGCCGGCGCTGAACTTCACCTCGGTGGCTCGCGCGTTCTCCGGGCACCTCGCCGGGTCGTCGACGGGGGCTCCGGCGGCCTCGGAGTAGCATAGTGCGCGGCGCAGAGCCTCCTTCTCCTGATCGGTGATTGCGCTCACGTCCTGCACGCGAATGAGGAAGTGGTATGCGTTCTTCGAATCGACCACCTGCACGACGTCGGGCGTCTGAAATCCTGCAGACTCGACCGCGGCGCGCACTCCGGCAGCGTCGACCGGCTTGTCGAACGCGATCTCGATC
This sequence comes from Myxococcota bacterium, assembly GCA_030776305.1. Lineage (GTDB taxonomy): Bacteria > Myxococcota_A > Polyangia > Polyangiales > Polyangiaceae > Palsa-1150. The sequence continues at coordinate 2,182 of JALYHX010000234.1, read as the reverse complement.
TCGGTGCCGCCCCGGAAATCCGTGCCGTAGTTCGGACCTGGGTAAAAGCAGAGGATGACCGACGCGATGACCAAGATGAAGCTCAGCGGAATCCAGAACTTCCGCTGGCCCATGAAATCGAAGACGCGGCCGGGCTTGAAGAACTCCATGGCCTAGAACTCCGCTCCGACGCTCAGGCGCTTGACCTTGGCGCCGCGAACCCACCAGTCGAAGACCAACCGGGTGCAGAAGACACCGGTGAACAGACTGCAAAGAATCCCGACAATCAGCGTGACGGCGAATCCTTTGACCGGCCCGGTGCCATATTGCGCCAGGATGAGGCCCGAAATGAAGACCGTCATGTGCCCGTCGATGATCGACGGCCACGCGCGCTCGTACCCCGCGTCGACCGCCGCGCGGACGCTCTTTCCGGCGCGCAGCTCCTCGCGGATCCGCTCGTTGATGAGCACGTTCGCATCGACGCTCATCCCGATGGTCAGCGCCAAGCCGGCGATGCCCGGTAGGGTCATCGTCGCGCTGAAGCTGGCGAGGACGGCAAGTTGCAAGAGGAGGTTGAAGAGCACCGCCACGTCGGCAACGATGCCTGACTTGCGATAATAGAAGAACATGAAGAGGAGAACCGCGCTCGTTCCGTAGAGCGCGCCCTTCAGCGCCTCGTGGATCGAGTCGCGACCGAGCGACGGTCCGATGAGCGACTCGTTGCTCGGCGTGATCGGCGCCGGCAATGCTCCGGAGCGGAGGACGAGTTCGAGCTGCTTCGCGTCGTGGAGCTGCCGCTCCGGATCGCCCGCGCCCATCGTGATGGTTGCCTTGCCGCCGCCGATCTTTTGTTTGATGACCGGCGCCGAGTCGACCAGATCGTCGAGAATGATCGCGAAGCGCCGGCTCACGTTTGCGCCCGTTACCTCTTCGAAGCGATCCGCGCCAGCAGGCGAAAAAGACAAGAGCACATAGTACTGCCCGAAGTTCTGCTGGTCCTGACCGATGCTCGCGTCGGTGATGTAGTCGCCGGTCAGCTCCGCGCGCGCGTAGAGATAGAGCGTCCGCCATCCGACCTGCTTGAACTGAAGTGGGTCGGTCCCCTCTACTGGCTCCGTGACGGGCTCGAAGCCAATTGCGTGGTCGTCCGGCACGCTCAGTGTCTTCGCCCACGCCTTGAAACGAGCCAGACACTCCGCGAGCGACTCATTCGGGTACTTCGGCGGCTGGCACGACATCCGGGCGTAGTACCCCTTGACCGACCGCTTGTGGCCGCTCGCGTCCAGCCCGTCGGGCGCGCCTTCGGTGTACTGCGCGATCCCTTCTCCCTCGGGCAAATCGTCGCTCTTGAGCGCCGGCGGGCCAAAGACCTTCTCGCTGCCGCCGTCGTCGACCATCTTGAACTCGAGACGCGCGGTTCGACGGATGATGTCCTTGATCTCGCGGAAGCTGGCTTCGTCGGTTCCAGGCACCTCGACGATGATGTCCTCGTCGCGCGTCGTCACCGCCGCCTCGCGCAAACCCAGCTCGTCCACGCGGCGCGCGACGGTGTCTTTCGCCTGGGCCACGGCGCGCTCGCGTATCTGAGACTCGACGTCAGCGCGGATCTTGAAGGTGATCTCGTCGTCCGCGGGTCCGAGCGCCTCCGCGAGCTCGCCGAGGAACTTCTTGGCAAAGCGATCGTCGACCTTGGACCGGTCGTTCTTGTCCTTGAACTTGAGCCGGATGAGCGCCGTCTCCGGCTGCAGGACGCGCACCTTGTCCTCGAGCTTCGCAAGTTCGTCGCGCGTGACGCGCGCCTCGCCGGAGTGGAAAGCGAAGCTCGTCGCCAGCTCTTGGCGCATCTCGTCGGCGAAGTGGTCGCGCTTGTCGCGGATCGCCTCGTCGACCTCGACCGTGTAGACAAGGCGCATTCCGCCACGGAGGTCGAGGCCCGGAGCGATGGCGAAATTGATGCGGTCGCGGACGTAGGCCGGTAGAGGGATCTTGCCGCCGCTCATGTTGTGCAGCGTCGGCCAGAGGGCGACGAGCGCGCCCATGAAGACGGCAACGACGAACCCGAGTTTGAGTCGCCACGTACCGTCCATGGCGGGAGCGAGTCCGAACGCGGCCCAAGAGAACGCGAGTGCGCAAGTGACGAGACCCCAGAAATTGTCGAAGTAGAAGAAGAGAGCCGCGGCGCCGGCGGCGATCGACATGACGA
>JALYHX010000233.1 GCA_030776305.1 Myxococcota bacterium | reverse complement strand
GCGTTCTCGGGTCGGTCGTAAAGGGCGATCCGCTTGACGATTGCACCCGTGCGCGCCGTGGCATTTTCGAGCGACGCCTTCGTCGAGTAGTGATCGTGCTCGGTCGAGAGGATCTCGTCTCCGGCATGGAGGTCCATCGCCGTGTAAAGCAGGGCTAGGCCCATCGTGGTGCTGTCCGTCAAAGCGATCTCGTCCGGATCACCTCCCACGTAGCGCGCCGCGGCGACGCGCGTCTCTTGCTCGAGGCGGCCGCCGTTCTCTTCGAGGTAGGTCACGGGGTCGGCGTCGAGGGCCGCTCGATGCCGCTCGATCGCCTCCCGGACGGGCGCCGGGTGGGATGCGAGCAACAGACCGGTCATGTGGATTCGGTCCCGAGAGAGAGCGAACAAATCGCGGACCGCGCTCCATTCGTCCCCGATCGACGCCGCGGGGGCGCCGCTCCGTACGAATCCACGCGCGGCGCACCCGGTTGAGCCCAGTGCGCCGGCGGAAAGCGAGAGGCCAAGAAAGCGGCGACGATCGATGACGGCGCGCATGCTTGCGAGAATAACCGGCCTTTCAATCGCAGTCGCCACCGCACTCGGACCCTCGTCGGGTCTCAAGAGGGCGTCGTCCGCCGATGCCCGCTGCCCCTCAGCAGATGCTCACGTCCAAGCCGTGTGCAGGAGTCGACCCACGTTGATGGGGCCGATGTTCGATCGGGCGCTGCCGCGAAGCTAAGGATGGGTGTAGCTCAGGTGGGACCGCCCGGCAGCGAGAAGCGACAGGGTAGCCAAGCGGCTCATCGTCAGAGTATGGGTCGTGCTGGATGGGTTTGCGTGGTTCTTCGGCCATTTTTCCCAAAGACACCGATGCTGCCTGCGCATTCCTCGAGGGATTGCTGCAGGACGCTCCTGTCGGCATCGCATGCTACGACGGTCAGGGTCGCTACATCGTCGTGAACGACGCTTTGGCGATGCGAAACGGAACGTCCGTCGTCGGACACTCCGGGCGGCACGTGCGCGACGTGGTACCGAGCGAGGCGGCCACCATCGAGCGCGCCATTGCGCGCGTCCTCGCATCGGGGGCGGCCGTCACGATCGCGGCGGGAGCAGAGGTAGTCCACTATTATCCAGTTCGGATGGGGCTGGAGACGATCGGCGTCGGCGCGATTCATACATCGGCTACGACACCCGCGTTGCCCGACGACCGGCAAGACGCTTCAGACCGGGAGTGCAGCGCCGCCGCGGAACCCTTGGAGGGAGCTTGTATCCTGATCGTCGATGACGACCCGGACGCGCGCGATCTCTTTTTCGAGATCGTCGCGAGTGCCGGGGCTGCAGCTCTCGTCGCAGCCTCCGCCGAAGAGGCGTTGGAGATCCTTCGATCACGCCATGCCGACGTGATCGTGTGCGACGTGGGAATGCCCGGCTGCGACGGTTACACCTTCATCCGCGAGCTACGCGCCTCGGGCGAGGAAGTCGGCGCCTGGACTCCCGCCATCGCCTTGACCGGCTACGCAAGCGAAAGAGATAGTCAGACAGCCTTGTTGGCTGGGTTCCAATTGCATCTCCCCAAGCCCGTAGATCCGCCCCTCTTGCTGGACAGTTTGGTCAGGCTCTGGAGGCGGGGATCTCGAGACAACACACCATGACGCAACCGCACCACGAAACACACGAGGCCGTCGCGCTCGAACGAGTGTCGACCGGGATTACCGGCTTGGACACGGTTGTCGGCGGCGGCCTCTTCCGCGGCGCCATTTACTTGGTCATGGGCCGGCCGGGTACCGGAAAGACAACCCTTGGCAATCAGCTTTGCTTTTCACATGTCGCCGGCGGGGGCCGAGCGGTTTACGTGACACTGTTGGCCGAATCGCACGCCAGCATGATCAAAAACCTTCGGTCGATGGCGTTCTTCGACGCCGCTCTCATCAATCACGGACTTGTGTACGTCGGCGCATACAAGGCGCTGCGTGACGATAAGCTCAAAGGGCTGCTCAACATGTTGCGTCGGGTGATCCGCGATGAGAAGGCGTCGATGCTCGTTCTTGACGGGATCTCTCCCACGAGGACTCTGGCCGAAAACGACGTTGCTCTCAAAGAATTCATCGTGGAACTGCAGGTCTTGGGGAGCATGCTGAACTGCACGACGATGTTGCTGGCCAACATGACCGCGCAGGACGCAAACGGTCCGGAGCACACCATGGTCGACGGGCTCATCGAGCTCTCATTCGAGCGGGCTCGGCGACGGACGTACAGGACCGTCGAAGTCATCAAGTTCCGCGGCAGCCACCATCTCCTCGGGCGTCACGAGCTCGATATCAAAAATTCCGGCGTCGTCGTTCACCCTCGGATCGAGGACGTGCTCGACGCGCACGTGGCCAACGCCACCCGCCGCAGAATGTCGACCGGCGTTCCCCAGCTGGACAAGATGCTCGGCGGGGGACTGCTGTCGGGAACGACGACGGTTCTTCTCGGTTTCGCGGGCAGCGGAAAGACGACGCTTTCGTTACAATTTCTAGACGCTGGGCACGCCGTTGGGGAGAACGGCCTGCACTTCGGGTTTTACGAACCACCCGCTCACGTGCTCGATATCGCCGACCAGCTGGGACTGCGCCTACGCGAGCACGCCAACGCAGGGCGGTTCGCGCAGATCTGGCAGCCTACATATGAATTCGGGATCGACGCCCTGCTGGAGCGGCTCTTGGCCGACGTGCGCAAGCGCCACGTCAAACGCGTCGTCATCGATGGCTTCGACGGGGTCCGACTCGCGGCTGCGGACCCGGAGCGAACCATTCGTGTCGTCGGCGCGATCACCAACGAGCTGCGTGCGATGGATGTCACCACGGTGGTGACCGACGAGACACTGAGTCCGTACGGCCCGGAGATTGCTACCCGCGTCGAGGCAGCATCAGCGCTCTTCGAAAACTTACTGCTGCTCGAATACATGACGGTTGGAAGCGAGCTGCGGCGGCTGATCTCGATCTTGAAACAACGGAGCAGCGAGCACGCGATGTCGGTGCGCGAATTCAGGCTCACCAAGAGAGGGTTGGAAGTCTCCGAGGACACTGCTAGCGCAGAAGAGGTTCTTTCGGGTTTCAACGCGTTCGGGGGCAAGCATCCGCGCAAGCCACGCTCATCCATTGCCTGAAGAATGGCTCCCTTGGGACGAACCGTGCTCGTCGTTGAGGACGACTTCTCCTCTTGCGAGGTGCTCGTCATGCTTCTCGAAGGCGAAGGACTCGACGTGGCCGCTGCGTCGAACGGCGAAGAGGCACTCAAGCGACTCGACGCCGACCCCCGAATCGGGCTGATCATCACGGATTATATGATGCCCACGCTGAATGGTATCGACCTCTGCCGCAAGCTGGAAGCAGATCCACGATTTCGGCGGATACCCGTCATCCTGATGAGCGCGACGTACATCTCTTCGGAGACGCTCCCCCCGCAGATCAGTGCTGTCTTCGGGAAGCCCCTGCTGTTCGACAAGCTGATAAGTAAGGTTCTGGAGATCCTGGGCGCGACGGCTCGCGGTCCCGAGCTGACCTGACGACAACCGATCGGCCACGTGCGAGACGAATCGCCCCGCACACCGCACGCGAAGATCCCCCACCCGCGCCATTGGTCATCCGTGTACTGCGACGCGGCATCGCTGGCGAAGAAGACCGACGCAGACACGATCGTCGGCCATATTTGGGCAACAGGAGTGATTCGCGCGTCGCGGCGAACCCGTCTCCCTACGGCAGCTTGATATTCCCGATGGCGGCAACCAGCGCCTGCGCCGCCTTCGCGCTTCCCTGCGCATTCGGGTGAACACCATCGGTGAAGTCCCCCACGGAGAGCCATCCGGTCGTGTCGACGTAGTAAACGCGACTGTCCCCAGCTGCGATCCGGCGGTCGACCTCGGCTTTGATCTCTATCGCATGCGCACCACCAAAGGGTCGCATGGCGACGATCTTCGCGTTGGGGTATCCAGCCCGCACCGTGCTGACGAAGGCCGTATACGCCGGGGCAAACGCTGTGGCGCTTGCGCTACCGTCATTCGTCCCTTGATTGATGATCACCAAATCTGCCTGCCAAATGTCGCGGGGGACACCCTGATACATCCAGTTGAACGCGGTGTTCGCCGTCGGCACTCCGCCATTGCCGCCGATGAGCAACCCCTGGCGTCCGAATCCGACTTGCCTCCATTCGGCGCCAAGCGTCTGCGAAGCTTGCGATGCATATGAGACGCGCGCGTCGCTGCGCCAGCAGGGGGTCGTCTGCCCGGCATGGGTGCTCCATACAGCGACTCCCTCGGTAATACTGTCTCCGAGGAACTCGATCTTCGGTCGCACGGGACGCGATGAAGGCTCCAACGTTCCTCCTACGACATCCAATCCGAGGAAGGTGATGCTCGAGATGAGCGGCGGCGCCCACCGACTTTGATTCTCGTTCAGTCCTCGAACCATCAGAAGAACATCGTGCGGACCGGACGTCAGACCCGTCGCCATCGATAGGGATGGGGCCAGTTCGCCTTCCTGCCACGCGGCTTGATCGATTTGCCATGCGAGCGTGGGCAGAGGCGGTTGGTTCAGGCTCATGTCGAACCGGGCGGCAATCCCAGCGCCGGTGAAATGCGCCGAGACGTGGCTGCCGCCGTTGACGGTGATCGCCCTGTCCGTCAAGCGATTCCAGCGGCCGTAATAGTGAATCGGCTCCACGCCGCTCGCATCAGCGTGCACTTCCGCGTCGCCCCCCGACGACGCATCCCCGTTGCCGCTGGCCGAGTCCGTTGCTGCAGTCGGATTTGCGCCGCTATCCGCAACGCTCGTCATGCCGTCTGCGCCTAGACTCGCGGCTTCTCCGCCTCGTCCTGCGTCATCGATGGCAGCAGAGCCATCGGCACCTTCGGCGGCGCCGTCCGGCGTGGTGCCATCGATTGCAGCTATCCCGCCGTTTGCGGTGTGTGTGTCCTGCCTGCTGCCTCCGCAACCGATCCAGCTGCCATACGTGAACGACGACGCGACTACGAACCTCGCGACTCGGGCACGGCGATGATCACGTCTACGAGATCGAATCATGCCGCCACGTTGGAAATGGCCAACTGCCAAGACGCCTCATCAACGACATGGTCGTGGCGGTCGAGCGCGCCGTCAATGCCCCCGATCGTTGGAATCGCGGCTTGGCTACTTGACGCCACCTTTGGATCGCGCGTTTGGCGTCAGATCGGCGTTGCGCCAGTAGAAGTCGATCTTCTTCTCGGTATCGTCGGCGAAGCCGACGGTCTGCATCTCCGCTTCTATCGCGGTCGTTCCCTCGGGAATGACCTTTTTAGGGACACACGAGAACGTGAGAGTCGCACTCTCTGCAGGCTTCATGACTCCCTGAAAGAAATTGCCCGCGCACGTGAGATAGGGTCTCGTCTTGGGTGGGGTTTCACTCTCGTCTTTCAAGTCCAGCTGCTTGCCGCTTTTGTCGTAAAAGTACACAGCGATCTTCCCATAGAGAATCGTTGTTTTACCGATGTTCTTGATCGAGAAGTTCGGTCCTTTGTCGTCAGTCTTCGTCCATTTGACCTTCATGATTCGCTCACTTCCCTTGCCCTCGCAGGGCTTGGTGAATGAGCCGACTCCGTTCGAGTTCGAGGGGCAGTCGTGGTGGGGCTCCGGCGCCGCGCTGGCCGCAGCACTTGCGGTGGCGCTTGCCAGCGTGCTGGTCGAAGCCATCGCGGTTGGCGCTGCGGACGCACTCGCGACGGGCTTTTGGACGCTGGTCTCCTCCCTGGAGCAACCGAAGGAGCCCAGGGCAATCACAAGTGTGACGAGTGTACGCATCGAGATCTCCTCGAGAACGGACGCTACCAAACATTCGCGTCCTCTGGTTCGACCTTGGCTTCGCGCGTAACCGCTTTCCACCGACGGTGATAGGATCTCTTGTCGATGAGATACGTGTCGTCGTACGAGGCCGTCCGCGACTTTTGGTCGAAGGTTCTGCACAGGGTCGCGTCGCCCCCTATCGCCGCCGCGCGGCAGACCTCGTCGATCTGATCTTGGGCCCTACGACGCTGATGGCCAGCCACGGCGCGGTCGGTGGCGCCAGAGCCTGCGTCTAACTTGTAGTTGGCTGTTGGCGCAGGTTGCGTCGGTCACTGCGCTGCGACCTACACGCGCGGCGCCGTCGCCTGGCCCGCGGCCATCACGTTGCTGAGGGCTTGCTCCAGGCCCGTAAACTTAAATGCATAGCCGCTCGCGATCGCCTTTGCAGGTATGGCGCGTGTCGATGCCAGGACGACGTCTGCCATATCGCCGAGCGCGATCTTCAGCGCTGCCGCCGGTGCCCGAAGAAGAGAAGGGCGGTGCATGACTCTCCCGAGCGTTCGGGAAAAATCAACGTTTCGGATCGGCTCTGCAGCGCAGACATTGAATGGGCCTTCGACCTCCGAATGACTCGCTGCATGGAGAAGCAGGCCTACCACGTCTTCGATGTGGATCCATGGCATCCATTGTTTTCCCGAGCCGAGGGGCCCGCCCACCCCGAGGCGGAACGCGGGGCGAATCGAAGAGAGTGCTCCGCCGTCGGCGCAGAGAACGATCCCCATGCGCGCGCAGACGACGCGAATCCCCAGTGCTTTGGCGGCGAGCGCCTCTTTCTCCCAATCGCGACAGATATCGGCGAGAAAGTCCGACCCGAGTGAGCTCTCCTCGGTCAACGACTCGTCTCCGCGCGATCCGTAGATGCCGACGGCCGAAGCGCAGACCAAGACGCGCGGCTTTGGGTCGGCCTCCCGAAGAGCCTCCACGATTCGCCGGGTCCCAAGGACGCGGCTGTCGCGTATCAACTGCTTTCGCGCTTCCGTGAGCCGTCCTCCGAGCGGCTCTCCGGCAAGATGGAATACTGTGTTCACATCGCGCGCCGCCCCGCGAGGGACGGCTGCATTGCTATCCCAAGCGACCGCGTCGACATCGCCGAGCGAACGACGCGCTTGCCTGACGTCGCGGACGAGCGCCCTGACCGGACCGACGCGTGACACGAGATGGCGACCGATGAGACCCGTGGCGCCTGACAAGAGAACTTTCATGTGGACCCTGATGTGTACCACCCCTCGTGAGCGCCCTCGCGCCGCTACGCAGGCGCTTGCCCTCCGCGAACCAAAGCACCGGTCCAACATCGATTCAAGGCCGTCGTGACGTGTCCGGCACAGATGAATGCCACATTCCATGTGGTCGTCTTCCACTCGAGCGGCGCATGGTTCCGTCTTCAACCCCGACGCGGCTCTCCTGCGGAACGACGTACCTCTCCCTGGGGGCGTTTCCGCCGGCGGGCGGGTCGGTGCAGTTCGTGGGCGTCGTATGGAGCGAGAGGGGTGCCTGCAACTACTTCCTTTCGTCATAAGCCGTCTTGTGCGCCTGCGCTGCGGCCAACTCGCCGGCGTGGAGCGTGCCATCGGCGGCGTCGATTCTTCTCCAGTTCGGGCCCGCGTGGGGCGGACAGCCGTACATCATCGTGCTGCCACCCCGATAGAAGTACTCCGCCTTCATCGGGCACTTGTCGCACTTGAAATCGCTCATGGCTATTCGCTAGCCCCATCGGCACGCGACCGCAACGGGAGCGTTCCATCGCCGGTGGGATGAGGTTTGCGGAGTTGGCATAGCCTCGCGGCGCCATGGACCGTTGCTGGAGATGAACCAAGGAGACCCACCGGTCTCGTCAGCGACCGACGCGCGCGCGTCGGTGTCACCCGAACGGTGCGAGATTTTGCCCATCTTGCGGAAGCCGTCGGCATCGAGGTCGTCCACATCGACGCTGACGATCCCGCAGCCAGGGATGTACCCGGCGGTCGACAGGATGAAACGGGCCAGCAGCTTGCGTCGCGGCAGGTCGCCCCTGCCCCCGAGCAGCACGACGACGTATGGGTAGCGAGGGCCCACCCTCGCGGGACCCGTCGCCTGTAACCCATTCCGGCGTACACATTTCGAAATGGATCGCTGCTTGGCGACGACGTGTTCACGATGGTCGGTGCCCTGAACAGATCACGCTACAGATTGCGCTCGGAAGACAGCGCCGACGCCGCGGAGAGCAAGCCGACCGCTTCTCAGTCTCGAACGGCTCGAGCTTAGGGCAAACACCCCACGCGATTGATATCGAGCACGATGTCGTCGTAGTACATGTCGAACACGTACGTCGCGGGATGCCAGGCGTAATACCCGAAACCGAAATCTGTGAATCCGCCGACCTGCCCGGAGGAGACGCCGCCGAGCACGATGGTCGTGTACGCCCAGTCCAGGTTGCCGTTCAAGAATACGCGGATCTGGTCGGGGGTATCGTTGACTTCCCACTCCAAACAGATCCATTGCGCGACCGGCAACGTTCCACCCGATGAGTACACCTCGGTCGTGCCCGGAAGAGCCGCGGAATTCGAGTTGATGCCGGTTTGATTCACGGAAGTGAGCTGTACGCCCGTGCCGTTGCTGGATACTTCCAGTCGTTTGAACGTGGGGAATCCAGGAGATGCCGCAAATAACATCGTCGTGTGTGCAGCCGGAGGCTTCGGAGTCACGTAAAAATAGGCGCGGCCGAAGTGGTGGCCGCGAAGGCCGACCGGCGCGTTCTTCGTGATAATGAGATCATAACTGAGCACGTTGGGCAACGCGTGAAACTGGGCGGCGTAACTCCCATGCGCGACCATCGTGCCCTGCACCACGACGGTCTGCCCGCCGGACGTCTTGATGTTCCAGACGTTGGGGTCGATCTTGCCGCTCTCGAAGTTTTCGCAGAACAGGCCGACACAACCGGCAGGCCTCGCGTCACCCGCCGCGGACGAATCGCCGAGGTCGACCGCTGCCTCCATACCGATCGCGCCATCGGTTTGCGTCGAGCCGCTCGAGCCGTTGACGGGACCACCGACATCCGACGGGTTCGAAGCATCGCTGTTCATTCCTGCGGTCCCAGAAGAGCCTTCTCCGCTGCTTTGTCCGGTGCCATCGTTGCCGACGCCGCTTCCGTCGTCACCCGGCGAACCCGAAGACGGGGCGCCATCCGAACCGACCGTCACGTCTTGGGTTCCACCCGAGTCCCCCGAAGGCGCGCTCGGAGCAGCGGACGTGCACGAAGTGATGCCGCCGAGAGCCATCGCGCCCACAAGGAGTCTCGGCGAGACCGAGAAACGTGATCCCGAGCCTGCTGAGAAGAACTCTCTCATTCCGAACCGCCTCTTGGCAGTGTAGCGCCAATCGATGGATGCACGCTGGCAACGGATGATGCCTTCGATTGCCGGTAGTGCTGCCAAAATAGGTATCGGGCAAGAGCATAAAATTCAACGATTGCTGCCGCGAGGTCTCATCTTTCACATAGACTTGCGAGCGTGCAGCGAATCCGCGTCGCCATCGTCGACGATCTGGCCCTCTTCCGGGAGGGGTTGCGCGGTTTGTTGGAGGTGCATGGTGACATCGACGTCGTCGGGGAGGCGTCGAATGGAGAGGAGGCGATCGCTCTCGTTAAGTCACTTCGGCCCGACGTCGTTCTCATGGACCTTCGCATGCCGGTGCTCGATGGGATCGCGGCGACTCGCCGTCTTCGCGAAGCACGTGCCGGGTGCAGGGTGATTGCGCTCACGACGTTCGACGACGACGAGTCGGTGTTCGACGCCCTGCGCGAGGGGGCCGTCGGGTACCTCTTGAAAGACGTCCCGTCGGAGCGTTTGCTCGAAGCGATTCGCGCGGCAGCACGTGGAGAAGGTTTCCTCGTGCCTTCGATCACGACCAAGGTCGTGGCGGAGTTCGCCCGACTCTCGCGGGCTGCCCCCCGGCCGTCGCCGCTCGCCGAACCTTTGTCGGATCGAGAGCTGGACGTCCTTCGTTGGGTTGCGCGAGGAGCGAGCAACAAAGAAATTGCCACACACCTTCGGATCGCCGAAGGCACCGTCAAGAATCACATGACCAATATCCTCGACAAACTTGGCGTGACGGATCGGACGGGCGCGGCGCTCAAGGCCCGCGACTTCGGCTTCGTTTGAGCGGCGCGCCATAGGCCGTTGGTCACGGTCGAAGTCATGGCTGGAGCATGCCTTGGCAATCCCTCACTGCGCGGACAGGATGAGATGGGTGAAGGCAGCCCCGGACAACGATGCCGGCATCGAGCGCGCCGGAAAGCTCGTTTTCGCGCTGATCGTGTTGATCTCGTTGGGCATGTCCCTCGAGACGACCTTTCTCGGCCGCACATCGAAGGTGACTATCGTCGCTCTTGGCCTCACGTTCTTGGTTGTCGCGGTCTGGCAATTGAATTCTTGGCGGCTGCACACGGGCGCTTACTTCGTCTTTCAGAACGTACTCGCCGGGATTCTCGTCTGGATCGGGTTTGGCGCGACGGCGCTGATCCCACTGCCCATCCTGAGCCAGGGTCTTCTGATGATGAGGCGGCGCTGGGCCCTGCTGTTTGCGGCATTGCAACCTGCCAACTGGCTGGCCGCAATCGCCTGGAAATTCGGGTGGGGACACGTGACGACTCCGCTCTTCCGGTTCCTTGCTGGCGAGATTTTCGTCCTCGCATTCACGCAAGTCGTCGTCGGCGAGCGCCGGGCCCGCCGGGAGCTGAAGAGCGCGAATCAGAGACTCGCGACATTGGCCACGCAGGCGGAGGAATTGGCGACGGTCAAGGAACGCAACCGGCTCGCACGCGAGCTCCACGATAGTGTGGGCCACTATCTCACTATCATTCATGTGCAACTTCAAGCCGCGGAGGGACAGATCGAAAGCAGTCCGGATCGCGCCAGGCAGCTGATCGCCAAAGCCGCGCGCCTCACGCACGAAGGTCTCGAGGACGTGCGCCGATCGGTCGCGGCATTGCGGGCGTCGCCCACGGACCAACGGACGCTACAGTCCGCCATCGGCGCACTCGTCGAGGAGCTTCGCGCTTCCGGCACGCCCGCTCAACTGACGATGGTCGGCACGCCGCGTCAGCTGTCACCACCCGTCGAGTTGACCCTGTATCGAACGGCGCAAGAGGCTCTGACCAACGTTCGAAAGCACTCGAATGCGACGCGAGCCGACCTGAAGCTCGAGTACGGCGCGGCAAAGGTGTGTCTATCCGTGGCCGACAACGGCCCCTCCACATCGAAACCCCAGTCGATCGGATTCGGCCTCGTCGGGGTGCAGGAGCGAGCGCGCCTTGTCGGCGGCGACCTCGAGATCCGTCATGGAGACGGGTTCACGCTCAAGCTGACGATTCCCGGGTGAGCCTCCGCCGTGGAGACGCGTCATGCTGGCGCGCGTGACCTCGTCCGTGACCATTGACCCATGGTGCTGCCCCCGCGAGGCGGGCAAGCTTCTGCGCCTAACCCCGGAGGCATTCCGATGCAGCGCACTTCCGCATTGTCCTTCTGTACTTTGTTCATTGCGCTTCTCACTGCGTGCGGCAGCGCGCAATCCCCGCCATCGCAGACCACTCCGAGCGAAGCGGGACCGGCGTCTTCCTCGCCTTCCGGCTCGTCCGTGATGAGCGCGGCATACAAAGCCCTCATCGCCGGAGAATCCGACAAGGCACCGGCCCTCATTCAAGCCGTCGACGGGGTCGTCCTGCGAGACCCCAACGACGGAAGGGCAACGCTCTATTCAGGTTTCATGCGCCTCTGGGACATGGATCAGGGCCATCTCGACCCACTCCAATTGCTCGACACCGCCACGACGGCAATCAACCGTTTTTCACTGGTCCGTCAGCTCCTTCCGGACGACGATCGAGGTCCCGGAATCCTTGGGTTAACGCGGGTGAAAGTCGGGCGGGCCACGGGCAACTCCGCCATGGTCAGCCAAGGATTGAGTGACTTGGACGCTGGCATTGCAATCTTTCCCGCGTACGCTCACTTTCTGCGCGCGCAGGCAACCGACACGGCTCCAGGAAACAGCGCGGACTTTGCGGCCGTGGTCAGCCATATGTTCGCGGTTCTCGACGCATGCCAGCAGCTTCCGGACGCCTCCGGCGTCTACATGTACCCGGCCGGGCCACTCGACACAAAGCGACGCCCCTGCAACGACGAAGGCATCGTCTTTCACGTGTTCGAGGGGTTCTTCCTCCATTTCGGCGACTACCTCTTGAAGGCAGGATGGACGGCGGACAAGGTCCGCCCGATCTATCGCAGTGCGATGAACTCGCCAACATTCGGCCACTGGCCGTTCGCACCCCAGTTGCAGCAACGAATCGAACAGGCAGACCAGCGGGCGGCGCTCTACGCGGACAGCGATCCTACCAACGATCCGATCCTGTTCAGCGCGAGCGGCCAACAGTGCCTCGGCTGCCACCAAAACACACCGTGACGACGACTGGCGCGAGCGCAGCGCTCACCTCGGGTGCCCCCAAAGGGGTGCGTCATTGGAATTTTCCCATTCATGCCTCCGTATATTGAACCACGGCATAACCAGGACCTGGCGCTCCATCGGCAGACAGCGGTATGCGCAATGAGGCGCAGTCGTGCGAGACTGACGTCGGGACGCGCCCCCAGCCCGTGAGCCATTTCGATGAGATGACGCATCTGCGTCAAGCGGTTCCCCATATGCGTTGGTCACACCCTACGGCGTCTCTTTTCGCGATTTCGCGGCTTGCGCTGCTGCTTCCATTCGTGGCTGCGGGTTTGGCAGGTTGCTCATCCGGCCCGGCCGCGACCCCAGGGACCGGCGACGACGCAGCTACCGCAGGGAACGTGGACAGCTCACTCTCGAGCAACGAATCCGGCGGCTCGTCGTCCGGAGCGAGTTCCGGCGGTACGTCGTCGGGTGGGTCGGTCGCCGGTGGCTCTTCGGGCGGGGACGTTTCCGGGAGCTCCTCCGGGAGCATCGCCGCTGATTCGGGGACGGGCGGCACTGTCCCCGACTCATCATCGGATGCCGGAGGCTTGCCCGATGCAGACGAGGGCGGACCCCGGGGCGTTGGAAGCGATGCTGCGCCAATCCCGCACACTGGAGTGTGGCGGATCATGCCGCTCGGCGACTCGATCACCGGTTCGATGTGCCCGCCACAATTGCTGTCCCAGCAACTCAAGGCCAACGGGCGGACCAATTTCATCTTCGTCGGCAGCAACCTCAACAATCAAAGTTGCTACGGCGCGCCGAACGTGCAGACCGAGGGCCACGGGGGGTACTTGGTCACGGATCTCGTCGGCAATGGCAAGCACGCTGCCGAGCTTCCACAGTGGTGTGCCGCCGACAAAGCGGACGTCGTGTTGATGATGTTCGGGACGAATGACGCGTGGAACAGTCGATCGACGCAGTCTATCCTCGATGCGTACGCTGTCGTGCTGGCCGATCTTCGCGCCGCGAACCCATCCGTCATCCTGTTCGTCGCGCTGATCACCCCGCTCAATCCGACTGGATGCGGTAGTTGTGAGACGAACATCGAAAACGTCAATGCGCAGATTCCATCATGGGCAGCGAGCCATGCGACCGCGGCGTCGCCGGTCTACGTCGTGGACATCCATTCGGTGTTCACGGCCTCGAGCTACGTTCCGAATTCGATGTACACGGCCGATGGCGTTCATCCCAATCCGGCGGGCTCGAAGCTCATGGCCGACAAGTGGTACAACACGTTGATTGCCCACGGCATCCCCTGATCCCGATCCCATTGGAGGTTCGGGACCGCCTGCAGTCGATCGCGATCTAGGAACTGATCCGGCTCTGTGCGACGAACTCGACCGCAAGTCGTCCCTGCGCGGTTTCTCGGGGGCCGCTCGCTTCGACGATCGTGCCCGCCTTGCCGAGCCCGAACGGCATCATGTTCACGTAGATGCTCTCGTAGTCGCCGGCGCGCACGCGATAAGTCTCGTGCCATATCCCGACGTCTCCGTTGGTGCCGACGTGCCGATTGAAGCTCCGCCAAGCC
Organism: Myxococcota bacterium; assembly: GCA_030776305.1. Lineage (GTDB taxonomy): Bacteria > Myxococcota_A > Polyangia > Polyangiales > Polyangiaceae > Palsa-1150. The sequence goes on along the minus strand of JALYHX010000233.1, from coordinate 1,986 downwards.
GGGAGGTGCGCCGCGGTTCGGCTCTTCGCGTATCCCATGAGGTGATCCATCGATTGCCAATACGTCACCAGGACCGTGGTTCTTCCAAACCATGATTCCCCCCCGAGGAAGCCGAGCTCGCGGTGGAGCGACAGCTCGCGCAACATCTTCGACATCGCAAAGGCCACGCGCATCCACTTGTGCGGTAACCACCAACGGTTCACTCGCATCCCGATGAGGAACACGGCGAAGTCGCCATCCATTCTCCCGGAGACGCGTCTTTGAATCACTGCAGCCATGGGTGTCGATCCTCTCTGCCGATGTTAACGGTGTTCACATTCATTTCAAAAAAAGGGATCAGGGTGACAGTCCGGCGACGAGCTGCTCGGTCGAGCGCTGGTAGAAGCGGGCGAATTCGGGTTCCGTGCCCGCCCGCGCGAGCTGCCCCACCAGCCGGAGGGACACCAGGCCATGGACGTGCGCCCAGATCACGGTGGCCACCTCCTCGGCGTTTCCCTTGCGAAGAATGCCGGCCCGCATGCATTCGTGGACGCGGTCGATCAGAAACTGAAACGTCGCATGAGGCTTGCCCTTCGAGGGCTCGGCCGGAACGTGTGTACCCTGCCCGGCTCCCATGAAGAGAACGCGGTAGTCGCGCGGGTTCTCGAGCCCAAAATGAAGGTACTGCGTGGCCGCAGCGAAGACGCGGGCACGTGGTGTGGGTTCCGACAAGGCTCGGACGAGATACCCGTAGAAAACCTGAAGCCCGGCCGCGCAGACCTGCTCGAAGAGTGCTTCTTTACCATCGTAGTGCCTGTAGACGGCAGCCGCCGAGACGCCCGCGCGACGTGCCACTTCTCGCAGCGAGAAGTGAGCGGGGCCTTCTTCGACGTAGAGGTCGCGGGCCTCGGCGAGCAACCGGATCTTCGTTTCGTTCCCGTCAGAACGCACGTGAACAGTGTTCACATGGGCGCGATGGTTGTCAAGAGAGCCTCCGGGCCTCGCGTCCGGGAAATCACGCGCTCGCGGCCGGACGCCCGTCGGACGAGGAGCTCAAGGCGATGGCATGAGCGTGCCTTGTGTCGCACACGAAGTGGTGAGCCCCGGTGACACCACGGCGGTCATCCCGACCGTGGCGCTGCCGCTCGACGTGTCGATTCGAATGCGGCCAGCGGCGCCACCCCCGCCACCACCGCTGCTCGTCGCGACGACGACCTGACCCGGCGTGCCGTCGACCGTCACTCCCGCCGCCCCGGTTCCGCCTCCATTGGTGAGCTGCGCGCCGGTGCTGCTGTTGGACTCTGCGCTGCCGCCTGCCGCCGGCGAAGCGCTTGCTTTTCCGCGTTGTCCATTGTTGTTGATGCCCGACTCGGCTCCTCCGCCGCCGTTCGCTGCCAGCGTGCCGGCGATGAGCACCGACGGGGCTTGCAGCAAAATGGCCCCTCCGGATCCTCCGCCGCTTCGCGACCAGTTCCCGCCGCCCCCTGCCACGTTGATCGCGCCGACGGCGGTCACCTGAATCGACGATGCGGACACGATCTGGATCGCTCCTCCGCCTCCCCCACCGGCCCCGTACGAGCCGCTGCCCCCAGCCGACCCGCCAACCAGCGGGACATTCGTTGCCGCCCCGTAGGTCTTGCCGCCCGTACCGCCCGTAACGCCCGCATCGCCCGCCGCGGGGCCGTCCCCGCCCATCCCGCAGAAGCCTCCTCCACCCGCGCCGCTGGCACCGACCGGTGCCGTGCCACCACCCGGGCCGTTCCCATTCGCGTTGTGCGGCGCGCCGCTCGCGCCGCCGCCATTGGCCTTCTCTGACGACAAATCGTTGACCGTTCCGTTCAGGACTCCGCTGATGTTTGCATCTCCCAGTGCGACGACGATGAGTGGAAGATTGCCGACCACGGTCACTGTCATGCCGGTCTCGACGGTAAACTTGTTCGTGACGAACACCGCGGCTTGCAAGCTTCCAAGCGACATGTCGCTCTGCGTGATCGCACTGTACTGGTA
>JALYHX010000232.1 GCA_030776305.1 Myxococcota bacterium | reverse complement strand
CGACATCGCTGCGGTCGCGCACGACTTTCGTGAGGTCCACGAGCTCGGGCATCTCCTCGAGGCAGGGACCGCACGTCTTCGACCAGAAGTTCAGTATGACCACCTTGCCGCGCAGACTCGCCAGCGTCACGGTGTTGCCGCGAAGGTCTTTCAGCGCAAAGTCGGGCGCGAGGCGCTCGGCCGCCATGTAGTCAGGATGCAGCAGGCACGCCGCCGAACACACGCGCCGCGCCTCACCTTCTTTGGTCACCGAGACGAAGCTGTAGACGAACAGAGACGCGACGATGACGAACGCGATTTGGACGAGGACGAGACCGATTCGCGGCGGCGTAGGCGGTGTGTCTACCAAGGGCGGGCTCCGAGCGTAGTCCAAGTGGGCGTGATTTGCTTCGTGAGCGCCACGCCCGCGAGCGTGCGTCGTCATTCTGGTGCGTCAAGCGTCGGAAGTCGCCGTGCGTGCGCGGGCACGTCTACGTGCACGGGCTAGAGTGGCCCGTACGGCACCGCCCATGACGCCCATAGAGCGACACGCACAGCTCGTGCGCGAAATCGACGCTCACAACTATCGATACTTCGTGCTCGACGATCCGATCGTCGGCGACGCCGACTTCGACCGCCTCTTGCGTGACCTTCGGGCGCTCGAGGAACGTCATCCCGAGCTCGCCACGGCCGACTCGCCCACGCGGCGTGTCGGCGGCGAGTCACGCCCGAGCGTCGTGCAGGTCAAGCATGGAGTCCGCCTGCTTTCGCTCGACAACACATACTCGGATGAGGAGCTCGACGAGTTTCGACGACGCGTGATGGACGGTTTGCCTACCGCCCAAACGCCGCGCTTCTGCGTCGAGCCAAAGCTCGACGGTGCGAGCGTCGAGGTCACTTACGAGGGGAGCCGGTTGGTGCAGGCGAGCACCCGCGGGGATGGCGAAATTGGCGAAGAGATCACGGCCAACGTGCGCACCATTCGCAGCGTTCCGCTCCGCATCGCGCATGCAGGCAAGCTCACGCTTCGGGGCGAAGTCGTCATCTACCGCCGGGACCTCGACACGTTGAACGCCGAGCGGGAGGCGGCGGGTCTCGAGCCATTTGCGAACCCGCGCAATGCCGCCGCCGGTGCGGTGCGCATGATGGACCCACGCGAGGTGGCTCGCCGCCCTCTCCGGGTGCTTCTCTACCAAGTCGTCGAGGGACCGCTTCTGCATGCATCACAGCACGAGAGCCTGGACTGGCTGGCGACGCTGGGCCTACCGACGCACCGACGTCACGTCGTCGTCGACTGGGACGGCGTGCGTGGCGCGATCGATGCGATCGAGCGAGCGCGCGACGCGTACCCTTTCGAGACCGACGGTGCGGTGGTCAAGGTCGACTCCTACAGGCATCAGGAGATGCTCGGCGCGACTTCGAGATTTCCGAAGTGGGCAATCGCCTTCAAGTTCCCGGCGGAGCGGGCTCGGACTCGCGTGCGCGAAATCGTCGTTCAAGTGGGGCGCACCGGCACACTGACCCCGGTGGTCGTTCTCGACCCTGTCATCTTGGCCGGGACGACGGTTGCCCGCGCATCGTTGCACAACGCGGACATGGTCGAGGCGCTCGACGTGCGACTGGGTGACTATGTGGTCATTCAGAAGGCGGGCGAGGTCATCCCGCAGGTCATGAGCGTCGACGCGGCTGCACGCGTCGGTGACCCACGGAAGTTTCAGATGCCGAGCCGATGTCCATCGTGCGCAACGCCAGTCGTGCGAGAGCTTCGGGACGCCGGCAAACCAGAGCTCGGGATGGAAGCCGCGACGCGTTGCCCGAATCGCGCGTGCCCCGAGCAGGTGAAGCAACGACTCTTCTATTTCTCCCGGCGCTTTGCCATGGATATCGATCACCTCGGATCGGCGCTGGTAGATCAGCTCGTGGACCGCGCGATCGTGAAGGACGTGGCCGACCTGTACAGGCTGAGCCACGCGCAAATCGCTGAGCTGCCACGGATGGCGGAGAAGAGCGCGCAAAACGTGATCGACGCGATCGTGCGCTCAAAAGCGCGGCCGCTCGAGCGCCTCTTGTGCGGCCTGGGCATTCCGCAAGTGGGCCAGGTCGCTGCGCGACAGCTGGCCGAGAGCGCGGGGTCGCTCGAAGAATTGCTTTCGTGGACGCCCGATCAGGCGAGGGAGCACATCGGCGCAATCCGGGGATTCGGGCCCAAGATGGTCGACAGTGTGATCGGGTTCATCCAAGATTCCGAGCAGCAGGCGCTGATGCAGAACCTTGCGCTTCTGGGCGTCGGCCGCCCGCAACCTCGTCCAGAAGTGGCCTCGGAGGGGCCGCTCAAGGGAATGAGTTTTTGCGTCACTGGCGTCCTGTCGAGGAAACGCGAAGACGTGCACGCGGACATCCGCGCCGCCGGCGGCGAAGTGCACGACGGCGTGAAGAAGAACACGACTTACCTCGTGGCCGGTGACAAGACGGGCAAGAGCAAGCTCGATCAGGCGAAAAAGAGCGGCACGAAGGTGATAGGCGAGGCCGAGTTGGTTGCCCTCATGGCGTTCGATCGAACAGATCCCGCAGCTTCTCGATAAATGTCTTTTGCTGCGATTGCATGTCGTCGCCGAGTTCCATCGCGAGCTCCTCCAGAAGTTGACGCTGCCGGACCGTGAGTTTCGTCGGCACTTCGATGTTCACCTCTACGTGTTGGTCACCCCGCCCCAACCCGCCTTTGTGCCGCATGCCCTTGCCCTTGAGGCGCAGCACCGCCCCGGACTGCGTCCCCGCCGGAACACGCAGCTTTCCTTTGCCGTCGAGCGTCGGCACGTCGACCTCGGCGCCCAGCGCTGCACTCGCAAAGCTCACGGGCACAGCGCACACCACGTCGTCGCCGACGCGCTTGAAGAAGGGGTGGGGTCGTACCGTCATCGTGATCTCGAGGTCACCCGAGGGCTTGTCCGCTCGTCGTCTGCTACCGGCGCCGTTCACGAGGCGGGTGGCACCGTCCTCGATGCCCGCCGGGATATCGACGCGGAGCGTTTCGGTGGTCGTCATGAGACCGCTCGCGCGGCAGGTCGAGCACGCGTGTCGAACCGTGCGACCGGTCCCGCGGCAGCGCGGGCACGTACGTTCGACGGCAAGCGGAAAGATCCCCTGCTGAAGGCGAACGCGCCCGCGGCCGTTGCACGCGCCGCACGGCTCGGCAGTCGTTCCCGCCGCCGCACCCGATCCCCGACAATCCGTGCACGCGACGACACGCTCGTAACGGACCTGCTTCTCGCAGCCGAACGCGACTTCTTCGAACGAAAGCTCGAGCTCGTATTTGATGTCGCCTTTGTCGCCGCGCCCAACCCCGAACACGCCGAGCAGGTCCCCGAGAATGCCGTCGATCGAGATGTTGCCGATGTCGACGAAGCCGCCAGGAAAGGGGCCGTTACCCCCGAATGGGGAACCCGGCTCTTCCGCCTTGTGACCGAACCGGTCGTACAGTGTCCGCCGGTTTGGATCGGACAGGACTTGGTGGGCGAAGTTGATCTCTTTGAAGCGATCGTGGGCCGTGGGATCCGACTGGTTTCTGTCGGGGTGGTACTGGGCCGCCAGTCTCTTGAACGCGCTTTTGATTTCCTCGGGCGTGGCGTCGCGTCGGACTCCGAGGACCTCGTAGTGGTCCCGCAGCGGCATGTGCGTGCGTGCAGTAGCACACTCACGCTCGCCCGGCTGGCGGCTGGGTCGCGTCGATGGCATGGGTGGCAAGGCACCGATGCAACCGCCGCGCGCCACTCGGACACAGCCGCGCGTCGGGCTCTTCGCTTGCATCGTCTTGCTCGTCGCCGTGGGATGCAAGGCAGCCACCGTCGAGCTACCGGACGCCGCGCCGAGTCCGCAGGCGAGTGCGGAACCCGCACCGCTCGCGAACGTCCCGGCGACGACGTCGAACGCCAGGCTCGATGCCGGCCCTCGTGCGGAGCCGCTTCGCAGCGATCGGCCCTTGCCCCCGGACGTGCCGCACGACGCGACACGCGATACCGGGACGCGAGAGGCTCCGAAGGAGCTTGCAGGGTATAGCTTTCAGGCGGTCCTGCGAACTGGTGAAGGACCGCCCGCGTCCAAAGGGCCGGAGATCAATCTCACCGCCATCGACGCGGCCCGGCGCAAGACCGAGGCGCGAATGGCGATCGACGCATCCCAGACGCGCGCGCGCTTCGTCCTGTCGGGCGGGTTCGTCTTGCCGCAAGGAACCCAGCTTCGTGCGCGCGTCGATCGTTATGGGCACTTGGTGGTATGGCCCGGCGAGAGCACGTATCGGGTGGCAGAGCCGGGGGCGCTTCGTGCCCTCCTCGGCGAGCGACGGCTGGACGTTGCGCCGCTCTCGGCGGCGGACGTAAGGCCAAGCGGTGAAGGGGCTCGCCGCTTGAACATGCACACGCGCCGCGTCGAGGTCTCGACGCGCGCAGCCAATGCAACGCTGGAGCTTGCGTCTCTCCGGGACGCCGCCGACGGCGGTGTACTCGTCTGCCGAATGCTCCTCGACCTCATGAGCGCCTCACCCTCGACCGAAGTGTGCGGCTCCGATGATGTGCCGCTCCACGCGGAGCTCCGCTGGACGACACAGGGGGCCCTCGCGTTCGACGTGACGTCAATCGTCCGGCGCGCCGACTTGCCGGCCATCGACCTGGCAGCCCCCCCGGCATCCGCCACATTCGAGGCGGGTTCGCCGCCTGCGGCCGCCGGCGAGACACTCGTCACGAAGGCCGACCTTGCAGCGTTCCGAAACGCGCCCGTCGACGTCGCGGCAGCTTCGCCGCGCGATGCGCAGCCCCTCCCCCCTGAGTCGGGCCTCGTCGTGATCAACTCGAGCGACGAGCTGCGCATCGCGTGGATCGACGGCGTGGCGGTGGCCTGGGTGGCGCCCGGGGGACGGGAGTGGCTCTCGTCACTGGTGCGTGGCCGGTACGTCTTGCAATGGCGGACGTTCCTCGGGGATGTGTGGGAGGCGCCTCGGACGATCTCGGTGCCCGGGTCGAGCGACATCGGCGCTTTTGACCCCGCAACGCGTTGAAGTCAATTTCCCCACCGGCCGGGGCGGGTACTCGATTGGACCTGGGCATAGAGGGCCACGACGTCCAGCGGCTCGACGTGCTCGCGCTCGAGCTCGACCCTCTGCGGGTTCTCGGGCGAGGCATTGAACGATCCGGCGCACACGACTTCGGCGCCGATCAGGCCGAAAATCTCGACCCCGTGCTGGCAAACGACCATTTCACGTCGCACTGCCCCAATGGAGATGACGGGAATGATCGTTCCTCGATGCAGCGTAACTCCAACGAGCGAAGACGGAGCTCCGGGGACTGGCGTCACCCGGGGGGGCGGAGCGACTCGCAAGGCGACCGCCGCGGGTACGAACCGCAGCGATCCGTCGACGCGCAATACGAGTGCCGCGACCCGGTGCGTGTCGCTCATGCAGCGCGCCGACGCACCAACCTCGCCTCGAGAAGCTGGTAGAGGATCTTGCACGCATCGAAGCTCGACATGTGGCTCTGTTCGATCACCTCGCGGACGGTGCGCTCGCCGTCCACCATTTCGAGCAAGCGCTGTTCGGCAGTTGCGAGCCGGTCCACGTCGATGGCATCCACCGCGGCGACGTCCTTGACCAGGACCGATTCGAAGCTGCCGAGTCCGGATTCGACGACACGCCATTCGTCGACGCGCCGAAACCCTTCCATCACGACCGAGGCGATGGGAAGACCGAGCCTCGCGCTCTCCGCCAGGCGCGGCAGCGGCTGGCGGTAGAACTCGAACCGTCCGCCGGGCCACCGCAGCACCTCGTAGACGAGCTCGCTCGATTGTCGCGCGAGCGCGTTGCGTAGCTGATCGGCGCTGACCCGTCCGGAGTCGACGAGCAAATCGCCGAGCAGCTTGCGACGGGTGCGGGCTTCGACCGCCGGTTGAGATTGGCGCAGCAACCTGTCGATGTCCTCCTCCGTCACGAGCCCGTGCTCGACGAAATAGCGTCCCAGGCGAAACTCCTTGCCGGCGCCACGCGCGTGCACGAGGTCGATGAGCCCGTCGCGCAGCGAGATGGTCACTTCGGTCTCGCCGTCGGCCACGAGAAGAATTCCGCTCTTTGCCTCGATCTGCAGAAGCTGCAAAGCGGCGCCAATCGGGATGACCGCCAGGTCGCCGGAAAGCGCTATGGGTAACGCGGCGGAGTCGGCTATCCGCTCGCCTACGGTGAAGTCGACCGGCGTGTCCACCGTCACCGACGATCCTCGACCGCGCCAGCGATCGGCCCGGCGGATGGCATTCTCGATGACCGCGATGAGCGCCTGCGCGTCGAACGGTTTCGCGATGGCGTCGATCGCGCCCGTTTGCTGCACGAAGTGTGCTGCGATGCGGTCCGACTTGGCGCTCATCAGGACCACCGGCATCGCACGCAGGCGCTCGCTCTGCCTCATCGCCAGGCACAATTGAAAGCCGTTCATCTTCGGCATCACGAAGTCGACGAGCACGAGGTCGATCTTCGAAGAGCCGTTACCGTTTTCGGAGTTCGCCGCGTGGGTGAGTGCTTCGAGCGCCGATTGGCCGTCTGCCGCCTGAAGGGCTTCGAAACCGTGTCGCTCGAGGACGCTGCTCACCACTT
>JALYHX010000231.1 GCA_030776305.1 Myxococcota bacterium | reverse complement strand
GGCTGGGACCTCTCAGCATCGGCGTCGCGGCGAATGTGGCCCTCTCGTCGCTCTCGAGCACGCAGGCAACCGATCCCGGGGTTCAATTGGCCGACTCGAATCGCGAAGGGCGCACGACGCTCGATGTGCGCGGCGTCCATGGCGCCTTCGCTGCCGGGGCGTTGCTCGAGGCAGTGCCCAATCGTCTGTGGATCGGACTGTCGTACCAATCGCAGCCAGCTCTGGGCGTGATGCGTATGGACGGAACGCTCCGGTCAACGTTTCAGGGGGCGCAGTCGAGTCTTCCAGTGACGGTCGAGCAGGGGCTGCCAGACATCGTGCGCCTAGGTGGTCGGTTGCGCGTCTCGCGATACGTGGAAACGCGGGTGTCCGGCGAGTTCACCCGCTGGAGTGTATTGAAGTCGCAATGCATTGTACTGAATCACGCCCATTGCGACGTGGACGCCTCGGGTGCGAGTCCCACGGGGGTCGTGATTCAGAACATCGATCGCCACTGGCAGGACACGTGGAGCGCGCGGGTGGGCGTAAGTATATGGCTCACGAATCGGATCGAGCTGTTGGGCGGCGTTACCGCGGAGACGGCGGCCGTGCCCGATCAGACTCTGCGTCCGGATCTGCCCGATGCCAACAGCATCGCCCCGAGCTTGGGCGCCCGGTTTGATTTGGGGGGACGTTGGTGGCTAGCCGCCTCCTACACGCACGTGCAGTTCCTCGATCGGGACAATACCGGAAAGAGCAATCTCGCCTCCGCGCAGCTGCCTACGAAGTGGCCGGACGGCGGCGGCCAATACGCCCAGTGGATCGGTCTCCTCGACCTGAACGTCGAGAAGGACTTTTGACGAGGGTTCGGCGGACGGCGCGGTGCGTTCGACTTGACAAGGGTCCTGACCGCCGCGTCCCGAATTTCGTCCGCGTTGGGCCCGCCGTATGGTCCCGAAACTAAGTCGGGGCCGAAGTCCGCAAAAGTGTGGGCTCTCGCCCACAGGCTGGGCGGCTACGGAGGGCCGACGGTGAAGTCCGCGGCTCCCGTACCGTCCAAAAAGGCATCGCCCCCCATCACGCCGCCTGCGAAAGTAGTAGTTCGGCAGCCCTCCGAGACTCGAGCGGCATTCGTCGCCAGCCGGATCGAGTTCGTAGATCCCGCGCCCTCCGCGCGCCTTGTCGGAGATATGTCGATCGATTGGGCGAAGCGAAAGCTCCGGCCTGGTGCCGAACAACACGATGTCGCCCGGACCGACGGTCTCCGCCGTCTTGGCGTCGAGCGGCACATGGTAGGCCGAGCCGTCTGGCGTCTCGCGCACCGCATAGAAGCGCCCTTTCATCTCGTCGGAGAGGCCCTTGTCTGCGGCCATCTTAAACTGACCCATCTCGGCCATCAGAAACTGACCCACCTCGCGGCGATCGCGGAGGGGATTGGTCGGTCGGCCACAACAGCCTGATCCACCCCCTCAGAAGCGGGTGGACGGCCAACGCAGGGCGAGGGTCACTCGCCCGGGATGGTTCCCATGGATTTGGTTGCAGTGATCCGACACAAGGTGCACGCGGAGGGCGTTCCGATCCGCGAGATCGCTCGGGAGCTTGGACTGTCTCGCAATACAATTCGTCGATACGCGCGCGCCAAGAGGGTTCCGATCGACCGGACGTCGTTGCCCCCCCGTCCGGCGCCAGCGCGCGAAGCGATCGAAGAGGCGGCCGCTTCGATCTAGCAGTCTCGCAGGTCGTTCACGGCGGGCAAGCAGCGGCTGACGGCGACCCGGCTCTGGGAGTTGCTGCGCGATGCCGGGCACACGGCCAGCGAGCGCACGGTTCGCCGCCTGGAGGCCGAGTTTCGAAGCGCGGAGCGGGAGGTCACGGTGCCGCTCGTGTACGGCTCGGGCGAGGTGGCGCAGGTGGACTTCTTCGAGGTCTGGGTGGAGCTCGCCGGCGTGCGCCAGAAGTCGTGGCTCTTCTTGATGCGCTTGATGCACTCGGGGCGCGACTTCGCGATGCTCTGCGCGCAGCAGGACACGACCTGGTTTCTCGCGGCCCACGTCGCGGCGTTCACCCACTTCGCCGGGGTCGTCGCGGCGGTCGCCTAAGACAACCTGCCCGCCGCGGTGGGCAAGGTCTTGGTCGGGGCGCCACGGGTAC
>JALYHX010000230.1 GCA_030776305.1 Myxococcota bacterium | reverse complement strand
CGAGAAGCCGGCCTCGAGCGCGTCCTTCACTTCGTCGAGGCGCGCGTGGGCGGTCATCGCGATGATCGGTATGGTCGAGATCGGCGCCGGCATGGCCCGAACCTCGCGGACCAAATCGTACCCGTCGCGGTCGGCCATCGCGATGTCGCTCACGAGAACGTCGGGGGTGAAGGACGTGAGGATGACCATCGCCTCGTTCACCGATGCCGCCGTCCGCACGACCGCCCCGCGCTCACCGAGCATGATCGACACGAGCTCCAGCATATAGGGATCGTCGTCGACGTAGAGCACCTTTACCCCTGCGATCTTGCCATTCGGCGCGAGCGGATCGCCGCTCTCGACCGCGGGCTTGCGCGTCGAATCGGTAGGCGCCGCGAGCGGCAGCTTGACCACGAACGACGCACCCTGCCCGATGCCCGGGCTGCGCGCCTCGATGGACCCGGCGTGCGCATCGACGAGGGTGCGCGCGATGGCCAGCCCGAGCCCGAGCCCGCCGAACGATCGCCGCGACGTCCTGTCAGCCTGGTGAAATTTATGAAAGAGCTTTGGGATCTCGACGGCATCGATGCCAACCCCGTCGTCGCGCACTTCGAGTCGAAGGTCGCCTCGGTCCCGCAAGAGCGATACCCATACGTGGCCGCCCTCACGCGTGAACTTGAGCGCGTTCGACAGAACGTTCGAGACGACCTGTTGAAGGCGCGTTGGGTCGCCGCGCACGTAGCACCCGCCGTCGATCGATTGGGCGATTGTGATCCGCTTTGCGGCCGCGACGGGCCTCGCCGATTCGACCGCCAGGCGCATGAGATCGGCGAAGTCCACCAATTTTGACTCGAGGTGGAGCTTGCCGCTGACAACGCGCGACACGTCGAGCAGATCGTCGACGATCCGTACGAGGCTCTCGCCACTGCGCTTCATGACCTCGGCGCCGCGCGCGACTAGCCCTGCGTCTCCCGGGCGGACGGCCAGCATCTGCGTCCAGCCCAGCAGCGCCGTCAACGGCGTTCGCAGCTCGTGCGAAACGATACCGAGAAACTGGTCCTTCATCTGATTGGCAGAGTCCGCCGATTCGCGCGCCGACCGCTCGTGCTCGAGCTCCGCGGCCTGCCTTTGAGTCCGCCGGAGCTCCGTGACATCAGTCAGGATGGTATGAAAGCCTACCGGCCGATCGTCGGCGGGGCGGGCGCTCGTCGCGAGCTGAAGAGTAAGCTCTCCCTTGCCCGTGCGCACCTTGGCGTCGCCGATCGTCGTCGCCCGGGTCGCGGCGGCCTGCTGCAGGTGGGCGTGAAATGCCGCCCTGTCTGCGAGGTCGAGTGCCCCGAAGGGAAAGCCGACCAGTTGTTCACGGGGACGGCCGATGATGCGCGCGGCGGTGAGGTTGATCTCGAGGATGCGACCCGCGCCGTCCAGCGTCGCGTATCCGACGGGCGCTTGATCGTAGAGCTCGGCGTAACGGGCGCGCGACGACTCGAGCTCCGCCTGCGCCTCGCGGAGCTCGCGGTTCTGCATCTCGAGTTCAAGCTGGTGCACGTGCAGGTCATGCACGAGCCGCGCGGCTTCGTGCGAGCCCTGGCCGCCCGTATGCGTCTCGAGCTCCAGAAGCTTCTCGGCGAGTTCTTTCCAGGAGAGGTCCTTGAGACCGGTCATTTAACGTTCCGTCCCTCTCCGCGCCGCCCACACCCCGCAGTCTGTTCGCAGCGTATCATTCCCTCCGTGGAAACCACTGGCCCTCCGTGGAAACCACTGGCGAATTGCCAAAAGCCCGCTTCAGCCGAGCTTACCGAACCGCCGTCGCACCAATGGGTGGGGCGGGCCGGGCGGGTCTTTGCGGGGCAGTCCCGCGCGACTGAGGCTTATTGCCCCCTCACTCGTTCCCGAATTCATTAGTCCCTAGATGTCCCAGGCGCCGGTGGCCCTCTAGAGCCTGGTGGCCCATGCATCTGGACCATCGGCTCCTCGGCGGATAGCACACGCCGCAGCATCTTTGCGCGCTCGTCGTCATCGCGCGGGTTGTTCGTAACGATCAGCGGCCAGTGGCAAGTTCCCGGCCCGAGCCCGGCCGGCTGCCCTGCGCGATAAATCGGCGTGCTCGTCGAGGGCGCGCACCGCTGCCCAGAGGGCCTCCTCGAGCCGTTCTTGCTTGGCCCCGAGAGACTCTCCTGCGAGTGGGCGTGACCTGTGCGGCAGCGGTATCGTACGAGGGCGCCCTCTGCGAGTTCGAAGAGGGTACCGCCGCAGTCGGGACAAACGAACGGCGAGGGCACTCCGTTGGCCTGGGTCTCCTGCGCTGCGTAGAAGTCGAGCTCGGCGATGCGGTCCTCGTCCGGAATCAGGGGCGCTTTGCCTGGCTGCTTGTGCGAGCTCACCGTCTCATCCATCTCCGCAATTCGCGCCAAGAAGGCGCCCATCCGCGTTGGGTTCAAAACGTGTGCCTGTGGGACCACCCGAAGCGCGGCGCTGGGCATGCCGGGGTAGCTCGCGTCCTCCGGTGACTGGATGATGGCGACACCACCTGCGCGGCTGATTCCGAACAGACCTGCCGCACCGTCGTCGAGGCTCCCGGACAGGACGACACCGGCGGTCGCCGCGCCGTATTCGTGCGCCGCCGAGTGGAAGAGCGTGTCCAGCGAGGGCCGGTGGCGGTTCTCGCGCGGCCCTCGCGTGAGGCGGACGCGTCCGCCGCGCACGAGCATATGATGGTCCGGGGGTGCGACGTAGATACGCCCCGCCGAGATGGGTTCGCCGTCCTTGGCATGGGCGACGGCGAGCGGCGTCACGCGCGCCAGGATCTCGGGCAGGACGCTCGGCGACGACGGCGCAATATGCACGACGACGAACACCGGAACAGAGAAACTGCGCGGCAATCCCTGCACGAGCTGGCCAAGGGGCTCGATGGCGCCCGCTGAGCCCCCGATCGTCACGATGCGAACAGCGGTCAAATCGCACCTCCAGCGGTGCACTCAGCAGGGAACGTGCCTATGCTGCGGGACGCATGCCGGCGGTTTCTCCCGACGACCCCGAAACTACCGACGGCGACGGTCGAGGTCCCGCGGCGACCCGCTCGGTCATTCCGGGTTCCGTCAAGCTGGACACCAACGAGCCGTCGGAACGCCCGGGCCCGAGCCTGACCTTTCCCGTAGTCGGCATCGGAGCATCGGCCGGCGGGCTTGAGGCGCTCGAAGCGCTCACGCACCGCTTGCGGCCCGACCGCATCGCCTTCGTCGTCATGCAGCACCTGGCGCCGAGCCATGTGAGCATGCTTGGCGAGATCCTCAAGCGCGGCACCTCGCTCCGCGTCGTGACCGTCGAGACGAGGATGCGCCTCGAGCCGGGCGTCCTTTACGTCGCCTCGCCCAACTTCGAAGTAGCCCTGCAGGGCGAGGAGCTCCAGGTCTCCGCCATCGGCGACGGGCACCCGCCCCGCCATACGATCGACGCCTTCCTGCGCACGCTCGCGAAGTCGGGCGGACCGATGGCGATCGGCGTCATCTTGTCGGGCTCGGGCAGCGACGGGACCCTCGGGCTGAAGGCGATCAAAGAAGAGGGCGGGATCACTTTCGTTCAGGAGCCGAGCACGGCGGCGCAGCCGAGCATGCCCCAGAGCGCGCTCGACGCCGGCTGCGCCGACTTCTCCCTGACGCCAGCTGAGATCGGCGACGAGCTGATGCGCGTTCTCGCCCACCCCTACGTCGCCCGCGCTCGGGCTGCCGCGATCCCCAGCACCGAGACAAGCGCCAAGATCTTCGGTCAGCTCCGCTCCGCGTTCGGCGTCGACTTCGCGCAGTACAAGCCGAGCACCGTCGAGCGGCGCATCGGCCGGCGGATGGCCCTGCACAAGCTCGACAAGGTCGACGATTATGTCCAGTTGCTCGCGACGCAATCGGCCGAGCTTCGTAGCCTTTACGACGATCTGCTTATCGGCGTGACGGGCTTCTTCCGCGACAACGAGCCGTTCGAGGCGCTCAAGACCGTCGTCTTCCCGCGCCTCATCGGGGACCGACCGACCGAGGTGCCCATCCGCGTCTGGGTGGCGGGCTGCTCGACCGGCGAAGAGGCGTTCTCGGTCGCCATGGCTCTGTTCGAGTTTCTGGGCGATCGCGCCTCGAAGTACGTGATCCAGATCTTCGCCACAGACATCGACGAGGGCGCACTCTCGCGCGCGCGCACGGCCGCGTACCCGCCGAACATCGAGCTCGACGTGTCCGCGGAGCGGCTGCGCAGGTTCTTCGCACGGACCGACAAGGGCTACCAGGTCAAACGGCTCGTGCGCGACGTTGTCGTGTTTGCACGCCACAACCTGGGCAAGGATCCGCCGTTCTCGCGGGTCGACCTCGTGACCTGCCGCAACGTCCTCATCTACATGCAGCCGGGACTGCAGAAGAGAGTGGTGCGCGTCTTCCACTACGCCCTCAACGCGGACGCGTACTTGCTGCTCGGCACGTCCGAGTCCGTGGGCGACACGGCCGATTTGTTCTCGCTGCTCGATCGCAAGCTCAAGATCTACGCGAAGAAGAACATCGCGGCAGGGGCCATGTTCGACGTAAACCTCCCGGCGCACGCCGATGACCCGGAGGCAAGGCGTTTCGAGCGCCGTCCCATCGTCAATGTCGCACAGGTCGCCGACAAGAAGGTGATCGAGAAGTACGGGCCACCAGGGGTTATCG
>JALYHX010000229.1 GCA_030776305.1 Myxococcota bacterium | reverse complement strand
ATCCCCACCCATCGGCGGCCCGCCTTGTGGGCCACCGCCGCGGTCGTCCCGCTGCCGAGGAAGGCATCGAGCACCCAGTCGCCGGGATCCGTCGCCAGCGCAAGAACGCGTGCAAGCAACTTCTCGGGCTTCTTGTTGCGCACGAACCGAGCGCCGCCCTCACGTGCGATTCCCTGGAACGGCACGTCGTCCCATACGTTCGTGAGCGGCTCGACAAGTACTCGGCGACCACCACGGACCATCACCTTGTCCACAAGCCGGAGCACCCGGTTCC
Organism: Myxococcota bacterium; assembly: GCA_030776305.1. Taxonomy (GTDB): domain Bacteria; phylum Myxococcota_A; class Polyangia; order Polyangiales; family Polyangiaceae; genus Palsa-1150. Next base: position 4,057 of record JALYHX010000229.1, on the reverse strand, counting down.
CGCCCCGCAAGACCATGTCCTTGTGCCCGTCTCGCACGAGGCATAGGACGCGTTCCGGCTCCCGTCGGGACCGGTCGATGAGCTCTCGAGCCTTGCGACTCACGGCCTCGTAACGCGGCTGCGCGAATCGCACCACGTGATCGGGATGGGCCATCGCGTGGCTTTCCACTTCGCGACGATTCGGTGCACGGCCGAGTGTGGCCTGCAAGTGCGCGAAGACTGTCGTGAAACGCCAACGGTGGGTTGGCTCGCCGGGATTCACCAGCCAGGTCGCATAAGCGTCGTCATAGCTGCCACGCTCGCGCGTGAGGGGATTGCACCGCCAGCGAAGACGATCCTTCGCATAAATGAGCAGGAAGTCGGTCACGTTGACTGGTCCCCGATTTGCTGCCTTGTGCCCCGTCGCAGAGCTACGAACTACCGTGATCGTCGAAACCCGATGCTCTCGACCGAACACATCGTCCATCGCGACCGAGAGCGAGCCGAGCTCGGTGTCGTCGATCTCGACGACGATTGCACCATCCTCGGTCAGCAGCGCGTGTGCCGCCTCTAGCCGTTGGCGGATCATTGTTTGCCAGGCTCTCGGCGATTGCGCGTCGTCGTACTCCACGAATCGGCGTCCTGAATTGAAAGGCGGGTCGAAGTAAATGCACCGGAAGCGTGCGGCAAAACCGCCGGCGGTGAGACGTCGCATAGCGTCCAAATTTTCCCCATGAATCAACGCGTTCTCGGCGCGCAAGTCGCCGTAGGAACGAACGGCGTCGCGAACGAAGCCTGATGTCGCAAGGGCGGCGGGTATTCGTGCGACCGTCGTCGGCGCTTCGGTCGACTGCATTACTGAGACGATAGCGCGGAAGCCTGCCTGCCTGAAAAAACGACAGACCTGCGATGACTCGTTAGGACGTAACCGGGGGGTCACGCACGACAAATGCGTCGGCCCAATGCGGCGCCCACGACGGCCGCGACGACAATGGTCGCACCATGGCCGACGATGACGTGCGACGCACCGTTGATGGGACACACCAGGCTCATCGTCGCGGCGGCGAGCGCGCCACTTGCGGTTCCTAGAGCGCCCGCGTGCGATGCGGACGCGGCCACAAACGCGCGTCGAAAGGCGAAAATACCCAACGCAAGGGGGCCTACCGCCAGGAGCCCTGTCACCATCATGCATCCCACCGCGCGCCTCCAGAACAGATCGTCTGCGAGTGACGGCGGAGCAAGGGCCGCAGTCGCGACAGCAAACAATGCGGCCGAAGCGACCGCCATTGTCACTGTGCGCGCCTTCGGCTCGCCCAATCCGAACTCACCACGCCGCGCCACGGCGGCGACCGCAACCAGTGCCGCGATGAGCGGGACCGCGAGTCCCACCGCCAACTGAACTGCCGGGATCGAACGCAAGTCAGGGCGCCGCTCGATGAACAGAACCCAAGCTCCATCGAACGCAACGGCCCCTCCGACGGCCGCGGCGCGTACAGCGGATAGATGGTGTCTCGACGGCGAGGCGGCCATGTTGGCAGGGTTCAACCGGCATTCGGGAGGCTCGACAGAATCCGCGAACGGATCCGGAATCTCGGCGAGGCGTCCGAGGTCGAGGTCTCGCCTCATTGCCGCGGCGTGGAGCCCCCGGTCTCCTGTTCGAGTGCAGCCCTGATTGCTTCGTAAGCGCGAAATGCGCGCACTTTGACTGCGCTCTCCGTTGCGCCAAGCACGTGGGCAGCCTCGCGTACGCTGAGACCCTCGAACCGGAGAAGCACGAATGCTTCGCGTTGAGTGGTCGGCATCCGATCGAGTGTCAAACGCACGACCCCGAGTAGTTCGCGCGCCACGAGGACCTCATCGCCGTGCGTCTCAGGCGACGCCGAGACAGTGGCAGCGTCGTTGCCCGTTGACGCGCGCGCACCCGCAGACCGCCTTACCTGATCGCGTCGGATATGATCCAAGAAAGCATTTCGCGCAATTGCCAACATCCACGGAAGGGCGGGTGCTCCCGCCACGAAGCTACCGCGTGCGAGGTGAATGCGCAGGAACGCGTCCTGCGTCAAGTCATCGGCGAGGGCGGCGTTGCTGCACATCCTCACAAGAAATCCACGCAGCCGCGGCGCCCCCTGTCGATACACCAACTCGAACACGTCGTCCTCACCGCGGGCGTATCGATTCATTGCCTGGTCCAGGAGGACGTTTGGGCCCGACAACCCGGGGGGCGCGAGTTCGGCCTGCACCGAGCGAGGCGAGACCTTGTCACTCGGTTCGATCATCGGGCGCACCGCTGAGCCTGCGGCACTCTCTCCGATGTCAATCAGCATCGTCAACAGTGTGGATACGAACCACAGGGTCGTCCTTGCTCAATCCCGTTCGGTGCCAAGCACGATCCGGAGCCATCGGGCGGCAACGGCGGTTGTACGCAGCCAGCCTTCACCCCGAAGATACGCAGGAGGATGGTCCTGGTTACATCGTTCTTCGGCGAAGCGCCCGAGGCGTGAATCGCCCCAGTGGGCCTGCGCCAACTTCCTGGCAGAGAGGCCTTACTCTGCCAAAATCGGTACGACTGGCCCCTCCAGCCATGGTTCGACAATACGCCTCCAATTTGCCTCGGCGCCGAGTCCGGCGAGCACGCTTGCAAAGCCCCACTGCAAGCGATTGACGAACGTTAAGTCACTGGGCATGCGCACGGGTGCCGGCAGGTTCGGAAACGTCTGGTCGGGCTTGAATACGATTTTTTTTCCTCCGCGCACGAGGAAGGCGACGCTCTGGCGCGCGAACTCTTTCGTGTATTTGAAACGCGCGTCGACCACTAATGGGTGCAGGATGAGCTTTGTGTATTCGGTGTAAAGAACCCAGCTCGCGTGATCGTTCGGATCGTAGCCGAGCACTTCGACACACGCGCGGTAAAACTCGTCGAGGTCGCCGCGCTGAAGCGCTGTGACGTAACGCTTCATCGCCGCGACGAGAGCCGGTGGCATACGCTTGTGACAGCCGAAATCTAGAAACGCGACGCGTCCACCGCCGAGAAACCGGTAGTTGCCAGGATGAGGATCGGCATAGAGCAAGCCATGACGCCAGAGCGCGCGAAACATGAACCGGGCAAGCGTCTCTCCCGCGTCGTCGCGGTCTTTTTGAGACGCGTGCTCGCAGAACTCGGCGTAGTCGACGCCTCCCATGAGCTCCATGGTGAGCACGCGCTTCGTCGACAGTGAGTGAAAAACTCTCGGGATCGTGATCTCGCAATCGCCCTCATGGACGCGGCGGAACGTGTCGATGGCTTCCGCCTCTTTGCCGTAATCGACCTCGGCCAGAAACACGCTTTTGATTTCGCGAAGGAGCTCGTCGCTTTGATATCTGCGCCCGATGGGCGCGATCATCGCCTCGAGCAGCGACAGACTCTTTAGATCGTTCTCGATCGCCTTGTCGATCCCTGGGTACTGCACCTTCACTGCGACTTGCTGCCCACCGCGAGTGACCGCGCGGTGCACTTGGCCGATACTTGCGGCTGCAAACGGCCGCTCCTCCCACTCGGCGAAAACCTCGCGCGGGTGCCCACCGAGGTCGTCGCGAACGACCCTTACAGCGGCCTCCGGCGACAACGGCGGCGCCTTCTGCTGCAGGCGCGCAAGCACGCGCTGGAACTTGTCCTCGTAACCAGGGGGCGCCAACCCGTCGATATATGACGCCATTTGTCCGAGCTTGAGCGGAAGCCCTTTCATCTCACCGAGCGTCTGGAGCATTGCCTCGGCGGTCTTCTTCGCGTTCCGCATCAGCCTCTGGCGCGCCTGCGCCTCGTCTTCTTCCGAACGGCGGCCGCTGATGGCCCGTCGCATGGCTTCGGCTGCCACTGGCAGCGCGCGCGGGGCGAGCGCGCCCAGGCGCGCCAGCCGCCCGATGCGAGAGACGGGAGGCCCGTCGCCGCCTCCGGGGCGGTCCCCTTCGGGAGACGAGGACATCCTCCCCATTATGCGGACCCGATGGCGGGATAGCCACCGTTTGCTTCGGCGACGCGGCCGATGAATTCGACTGCACAAGAAAGCGCCCGCCGCGCTCAGTCGAACCAATGCTCGTGCAG
>JALYHX010000228.1 GCA_030776305.1 Myxococcota bacterium | reverse complement strand
CGATGACGACCAGATCGACATCCCGGGGACACACGTGCCGGCCTGGGTGGTCGCAATGCTCGTCGTCGGAGTGATCTTGGTACTTGCCGGGACCGCGTTTCTGTTCTTGCGGTGACCCAACCTGATTGCGATCATCGACCGTCGCGCTATCGTGCGTCGCGAAAGTTCGCATGAGCAAAGTCCCCTTGGCTGAGCAATTGGAGCTCTTCGGCCCACCGCACGAGGGCGTCGCCGAGCAACAAGAATCGGCTCGCTGTGACGCGTGTGGACAGCCCTTCGACGATGACGACGATGACGACGTCGGGTACCGATTGCCTGGAACTGGCGTCTATCTGTGGAAGCGCGGCGACAATATTTGCCTCGAGAAGGTGCCGCTCTGCGCCTCATGCGCATCGGCCATCGGCATGAACGCCCTCGCCCGGTGGGAGATCGAGGAAGAAGAGGGCTGATGCAGTTTTCACACGAATGGTCACAGTCACACGCCGAAGGGCAGCGTCGCTGAGCTCAGTGTACGCCGTGCCCGCCGCCACGCCGCGGCTCCGCCGGCGGACGCCGCTCGAGGTGCTCGAGGCATAGGGCGCGGACGCTCGCGGGAACCGCCGGTGAGCCCGCTACCAAAGCGAGCTCCGGTCGCAAGAGCAGGCCAGCGACACGCGCTGCGATCTCGGGGCGACTCGCCGGGTTCATGACCACGGCCACGCGCACCCGCGGACGGTGCGACCACTTGATCGACCGTACAATTTCGGCGAGCACATCGCTTCGGCCGGGTCGTTTGGCCGCCAGCCGCACGACGTCGTCTTCGGTGATCCGGGGATTGCGAAGGAGGGACCGGATGACGTCGGGGTGGGGGTCCGCGAGCAGCCGCTGCATCGTGTCTCGATCGGGACGTCGCGCGAGCGACTTGCGCTCGCCCAGCGTCAGCGGGCGGCCGCGTCCATCGCCCACCGTCATATCTGGTTTACCGCTCTCGGCTGCGCGCGACGGTCGGAGGGGGCAACGAATGAGCCGCTCGAGTGCCAGTAGCGATTCACCGACGGCTTGCTCCCGCAAGCGCTGAACGACGTCCTCCATTTGTTCGATGTTCAGCGCGTCGACGATGGCCAGTAGCGCCTCGCGCGAGGCCGCCTCCGCTTGCTCCGCACGCTCGCACAGCACGTCGAGCGCGCGCGCAAGCGCCTCGACGTCCCAGTTGCGGGCCACACTGACGACGTACGCCACGCGCAGCGCGGTATCCGCCAGCGACAGCGTCGTTCGAACCAGGGCCTCGGCGCGCGCATATCGGTCCAAGTTTGCCACCTCAGATTCCGAGGTCGATCGGCTTTTTCGTACCCTCAGGCAGCGGGGGCGGCGGCTTGACCGCCGGTGGCGCACTTGCGGCGGAAGGAGATCGCACGGCGGCGGGAGGATTCACGACATGCGCAGGTTTTGCCGAGGGCACCGGCTGTGGCGCTGCTGACGCGCCCGGGGCAACCGTCGTGGAAGCGACCGCTTCGGGAGGGGCGGTGAGCCGTGCGGTGGTCGCCGTTTGGTATACCGGCGGCAGAGAGGCCATCGCATCGACCATGGTCGATGCGCTGCTCAGGACCGCGGCCGGGGCGACTTGCCCGTTGCCTTTCACGACATACGAGACGCCCAAGACGCCCGCGGTGAGGACGACGAGGGCTCCGCCCACGGCGACGACCGGCACCGTGCGCCCTGCCACGCCGGGCGGTCTTCCGCCGAACGTATGCGCGATGGGGGATCCCGTCGATGCGCCAGGCGGCGGCTCCGGTGTCGGCGCAACGCCTGACGGATGAACTGCCAGCGGCGCTTTGGGCGCTGGCGGCTGGTCGGCCGATCCAGCGACTTCGCCTTCGGAGCGGCCGAGCGCCAGCGTGAGATGTTCGCAGAACTCCTTCGCGCTTTGAAACCGGTGCGCAGGATCGCGCTGGGATGCCCTGACCCACCACGCATCGACGCCCGGTGGCAAGTCCGGCGCGACATGCGACGGAAGAGGAATGGGTGCGACGATGATCTTCATGAGCAAGTCGCCGAGCGCCTCGCTCTGGAACGGCCGTTGCGCGGTGAGCGCCTCGAACACAATCACTGCGAGCGACCAAAGGTCGCTTCTTGCATCGAGGGCTTTGATTCCCTGCGCCTGCTCGGGGCTCATATAGTATGGCGTCCCGAGCATTGCGCCCGTTTTGGTGCTTGCTCCGAGGACACTGGCTCCGGGCGCCTTGGCGATGCCGAAGTCGAGTACCTTCGCGATTTCTCGGTCGTCGTCGGGCACGAGGAATATGTTTTCCGGCTTGAGATCGCGATGGACGATACCGACGGCGTGCGCCCGGCTCAGCGCGCGGCCGACCTGCGCGACGACCGGCACGAGCTCATGGGGTGACATGCGCCCGACTCGCGCCAGTCGTTTGCCCAGGTCCTCGCCCTCGAGGAGCTCCATCGCGATGTAGGGTGTCCCGTCGCATACTCCGTGGTCGAGGATTTGAACCACGTGTGGACTGCGGAGCTGTGCGGCTGCCTTTGCCTCTCGTTCGAACCGCGCCTGCACCTCGGGAAGGTGAGCGCCCTCTCCCTCGATGAATTTGACCGCACAGGGTATGTCCAGACCCAAATGGGTCGCGTGCCAGACCGAGCCCATACCCCCACGCCCCAGCAGACGGTTGAGGCGGAAGCGCGCCGCGATGACGACGTTCGGCGCCGGGTAAATCGACATGCGGCTGCTAGCAGTCAGAATAGCATCACGCCGACGAGGGGGCCGTTGAACTCGAGAAGGACGGCGTTATGGTGGATGGATGCCGCCTGGCTCCCGTGACCCTGGGCGCG
>JALYHX010000227.1 GCA_030776305.1 Myxococcota bacterium | reverse complement strand
CTACGTGACGTCGAACGGATATCCGTGCACACAGGGACGTGGCGGCTGCGGAACGTCCAACGGCTATCCGGGTCCGGTGCCCGCCAATGGTTGGTCACTCTGGGACGGCCAAAACGCCAACTTCGTCGGCGGCGTCACCGTCGGCCCTACAGGCACCCGGCCAACCATGCCCGACTGGTCCGTGGACGGGAAAACACTCGTGTATGTCGTACCGGCCGGCGAGTTTCCGTGGCGGCAAGACGATGCCCACGTCTATGGCGGAAGTCTCTACACGGTGCCCTACACCGGCAACGGGACCTTCACCGCTCCCCCTTCGCTGTTTCTCCCGTCCAATGGGGAAAACAACTATTACCCGAGCTACTCGCCTGACGTTCCAATGTCCTACGTGATTTTCAATCGCGTCGACAATATGAAGGCCGGCCCGATGTGCAACGGAGGCTTCTGCCCGGACGACAGCTTCTCGAACCCGTCAGCACGCTTGCTTCTCATGCCGAATGCGGCCCTCGCAACGCCAATCGACCTTCAAAAGGCCAACGGCTCGTCAGTCGTCGCGAAGGTGCCACTGTCGAACTCGTACCCGCGTTGGGCGCCTTTCGTGCAGATTTACCACGGCAACAAGCTTCTGTGGTTCACGTTCTCATCGACACGCGATTACGGCGTTCGGGTTCTCAACCACAAGACCGGAATGTACCAGTGCTATCCGGCCGACGCCGCGGAAACCCCGGGAGCTCCGCACCAGCAGCCCTTCGTCGCGCAGTGTCAGGAACCGCAACTCTGGATGGCACCAATCAGTCTGTCAGAAGCTCAAGGGGCGGTGGACCCGTCTCGCGTCGCGTTCTGGATTCCATACCAGGACATGTCGACGCACAACCACACGGCGCAGTGGACCTGGGTGCCCACGATGGGCTCGACGCCCGACGGCGGAGTTTGCTCGTGCTCTATGTTGTTCGGCCCATGCGGGGCGGCCAATGGAGGGTGCGGTTGCTGCGCGGGAAATCAGCTCACGTGCGATGGCAATGGGCAGTGCATCCAGATCACGCACTAACCGTTCCGATTCGCTGCACGCCGCGTCGGCGAATGCCGTGGCGATGACGCATTCGCGCGTTGCGCGCGCTATCTTCGCCGCGTGACGCGCGCGCCCATCCCAAACCTGGCCCCGGGCGAGCGCCGCCTCGAAGGCGCCGTTGTTCGTTACCTCGCTCGGGTACTGCGCCTGCGGGCGGGCGACCCGTTCGTTGCCTTTGACCCGGCGAATGGGCGTGAAGCCTCCGCGCTGACCGTCTGGGCCGACCATGACGCAATCTGCGTGCGTTTCGGCGCCCTTCGAGAAGGAACCGTGCGCGCACGTCGTGACCTCACGTGGGTCCAAGGACTTGCGAAAGGCGACAAGTGCGACGCGATCGTGCGCGACGCGACGGAGCTCGAAGCGACGAGAATCATCGTGGCCACGACCAAGCGCAGCGTCGTGCGACTCGATGCAGCGCGGTCCTCGGGGCGTCAGGAACGCTGGGCGCGTATCGCCCAAGAGGCGGCACGACAGTGCGGTCGAAGCGACCCGCCGGCCATCGATTCACCATGTCGATGGAACGAGGCACTCGCACGAGTACCGGCCGATGCCGCTCGTTTTTGCTTGTGGGAGGGCGCGACCAACCCCCTCGGGCCCGCCTTGATGCACGCTCTCGCCCGCGAGGCTCCGCTCGCATTCGCCTGCGGATCGGAGGGCGGTCTCGAAGAGGAGGAGAGCGAGGAGGCGCTTGCGGGAGGCTGGCAGCTCGCGTCTCTCGGTGGCTTGATATTGCGGACGGAGACCGTCGCTGCAGCCGTCCTCGGCGCGGTGCGTGTCTGGTCCGGTGGGGCCGGCTGATGCTGGAACGCATCGCCCTCCACCAAACGCGATTGCACACGCCAGGATTGGGATTCGACGGCAAAGGTGTCGCGCTCGGCGCGAAAGGACTCCTCCTCTTGCCGTCGATCGAAACGCTGGTCGCGCTACTGGCGGCCTACACCCACGAGCATTCGCTCGAGGAGATGATACCGACCCTGGCCATCCACGTGGCCACGCCGAAGCTCGGCACTCGCGATGTCGTGGTCGAGTTCGCCGCCGAATCCAGTGATCACATGGACCAGTTGGCGGAGACGGCCCGGCTCGTCGGGGGCTACACCTTCACGGGATCGTCGCGACACTTCGTCCAGTACCGCGATTCGGTCGCGCCCTTCGGCTATGACGCCAAGGAGCTCCTCTCGACGGACGCGGCGCTCGCGCTCTACCACGATCGATTCTCGCGGACCTACGATCTCGGGCGGCGCATCGAGCTGCGTTCGCTCTTGTTGCGCCTCATTCCGCGCGTGGATCCGTCGACCAAACTCGAACCGGGGCCGCGCATCGTGGTCGCGGAGCAAGGGCTAGGACCCGCAGTCGTGCACTACTTCGTTCGATCGCGTGTCGACGGGGAGGTCTGCGTTGCCGAATGGCCGCCGCAAAACGCGCTCGACGATGCACCGGCAAGGCGCTGGGTGATTCGCATCCCCGATCTTCCCGTGCGGATGCGCCCATTGCTACAGTCGACGCCTGGGATCGGCTGCTTCGTCCCTTCCGGTCAAGGCGTCGCGGTCGAAGCAGGGTACCGGCATCCCCTCGAGCTACGCGCCTGCCCCGTGTTCAACGCCGGCGGCCTCGTGCTCGTCCGTGGCCGGGGCGACGAGCCTTGGATCATCGATCGGTTGCCTCCGATGGGTCCCTTGTCGTCTTTCGCCCCCACCGAAATGCGCACGGCGGCAAGAGAAGGCAGCGTCGCCACGCGCGTGCTCGAGGCGGACGCCTTGCGCGTTCCATTGCAAATGGTGCGATCGATCGCCCCGTGGCGCCGCGTCACGGCCACCTGGGTGCCTCCCGACCAAATTCCGCTACTTCGCCGGCTTGCTTACGCGCTGCCGCGTGCGGCGGTGGCGTCTTGTCGCGTCGCGACGACCTCGCACGGAGCTTTCCTGCGGTTCCACGCGGGCGTCGATGCCGTGCCGTTGGGGACGTACTTCGTCGAGGTCCATCCCAACCTTTACCTTCCAGCGGGGTACGAGCTATCGCCCGCGATTGCACCGGAGGTGCTCGCCCGTTCCCTCGAGGCGTCCGCGTCCCAGGTATTCTTCATCGGCACCGACGCGCGCGCATGGGCGATCGAGGAGCGTGCTTTCATCCCGCTCGAGACCGCATTGATCGACGCGCATCCGTGGGAGCCCGCAATAGCAGAGAACATCGTGCGCACGCTGAAGGAAGCGGCGATAGAGTTAAAGGTGTCCACCGTCGGGCTCCTCCCAACGGTCGGCGCGGAGGCGCGGCTGAAAGCGGACGGCTGACGTGGTGGCGAAGATCGAGGCCATCGCAGCGCGTCTCTTCGAGGACGTCATGGCTCCGTTGGTTCTTGGAGGTGCCTTGCGGCCCGGGCGCGCGATTGGAACGCGCGCGGCGCTGGCGCTCAGGGACTTCCCTACCGTGTCCGTGGACGCCAAGCTCGAGATTGGCGTTCGAGAAATGCGCGTGAGACGCGCGCGCGAGCTCGTATCCATCGACGAGTTGGGGCCACCCGACGGTGCCGATTGGATGCTCGCGGCGGGCCTGCACGATGTCCTTCAGGCCGCAAACCCACGCTTCGACACGGCGCTACGGCGCCGGTCTGCGACGCGGATCCTGGATCTCGCAGAAGCGACGATCGATGCGGTGGGTCCCCCATCCAATGTTCATGAGGCCCTGTCGCGCCACGTTTGGCTCGCGCGCGTGCTCGACATCGCGAGGACGGACACCGGCGTGTCTTGTTGGAGCGGATCACGTATCTTTCTCGGCGTCGAGCCGCCTCCTCGGTGGCTGTCCTGGCCCAGGCTGCGCCGCGTGAAGGTCGTCCGCGCGTCGCACACCTTCCTCGAGCTTGGCCCGCTGGCCATCGAGCGAGAACGCTTCGTTCAAGTCGCCGCGAAGCTTCTGGATCGCACACCGCTGACCGAGATCGCGACGTGCACGCGGGCCGCACCGCCCTTCGCCTGGAGTGGATCGACGCTTGCCCTCGTCGCGACACGCGCGGGACAAACACTCGCCCTGCGAGCCCTTGCGCGCCTCCCAGCCACCGAAGTCGATGCGACCCTCGGCCGCGCGACGCGAAAGAGCCTCGCAATGCAGTCGGTTGGCGCTTCCATCGCAGTGGCCTTGATCGCGCATCGCGCGATCGCCCATGCGCAGGAGGGCGGGTTTGCAATCGGTCGGGGCCTTCATGTGGGACGGCCCTCGGTTTCATCGCAGCCAACGAGCTCAACCGATATGGACGTTGCATTTGCCCGCAACGTCGGAGCCGCAGCGGCCATCCGCGTGCTGCAATCGCCCAGTGCGCCTTGGCCTGATGCCGAGCGAAGGAGGTTGCTGACCGCTCTGGAACCGACCGCCGGCGCGGCCCACGCGACTCTTGCGGAATTGGACGAGCGCGCCCGCTGACCTATGGAATCTTCTTCGCGAACGCGGCGGGCTCGGGCGCAGGTTCCACCTGCTCGATCTTGCTGTACGCGATGACACCCCCGATCGGCTCGCTCACCATGTCCGAAACGACCACCTTGGCGACGTTGTACGCGCCCGTCACGCGGACCTTTTCACCCACAGAAGGCAAGGGAAAGGGCACGACCACGTTCAGCATGTCGTCCGTTACACCGCCGTCCGGCGGCTCCTGCCCAGGCTTGAGCTTCTTGTACGCTGTCATCGCATCGTAAATGACCGCGAAGTTCCTGGCCCAACCCACAACGCGAATCTTGGGCCCCTTGGTGTCCCCCTTGTTGTCCGCGATCCAGAAGCTCGGCACCTCCGGCGCGCAATTGTCCGGGTCTTTCTTTCCGGTCTTGTGAACAGCGCAGTCGGGCGCGCGCGGGATGTTCGAGTCGACGACGTAGCCAACGATCGTGATGGGCTGCGCCGTCACCTCCTTGCTGTGGATGAGGCTCCGGAGCTGATGGATGGCTCCGTAGATGGAGTAGGCGTCACCCGACTTGACGGGCGTGTTCGGAAGCGAGGGCGGAGCCGGAAGGCTAGGGCGCTTGCCGGACCACGCTGGCACGGGCTTGTATGGATTGTCGTCGTTGCTGCAGGCGACAACCAAAGGGAGTGTGGCGAGGCCGATGCCAAACAGCGCGGACCTGGCAAATCTGTGCATGGGGACGTCGTCTCCTCCCGCTTGGTAAAAACGCGGCGCTCGGACGAGTAACATGCTCGAAACCTGCTCGACAAGCGTATCTTCAGCCTCAGGTCACACTGAGAGTGGACTTTTCCTCCGATCCGATGGCCGACGGCCCAGGGCGGCAGCGCGGCCCCGTACGCCCAGACGCAATGCGTCGACGTCTGCAGCGCGAACGACGTCGCCCGAACAGCGCGTAACCAGTTCCCTGACGATCACCGCGAGCTCCGCGTCCTCGCCCGGAAAGGGATGCTCGATCAAGCGCGCGTAAGCCGAGTGTTCGATGCCGACTGGTCTTCCCAACACCCGCAACCCCTCGCGAGCGAGACGGTCCAAGACGATCGCACGTAAATCATCGACGCGATCGCTGAGGCGCGGCAAGACGACTGGAGCCGTACACGCGTCTCCGAGTAGAAGGGCAAGTGATGGATGGAGTCGGCCCTGGGCGACGAGCTCTTCCGGCGTCACGACGGCCGTGAGAGCAAGCTGCACGTCGAGCGCTTGTGCGCCGTCCCACGGAGCTCGCTTCTCCGTGAGTGCGCGCGCCACCAGTTGCTGCACGTCGGCCGGGAGGGCTGCGCCGTCCAGAAGAACGATCAACCCCCGATCGGCGAGCGCGAGCGGCGACGATAGCGGGGCATTCCAGTGCGCAAGATCGCGCTCGGTGGTGGCGTCGACCAGGACAAGCGGCGCCTCGCCACGTGCGCCGGCTAGATGCGCGCGCGCGAGATAGGGAATCGGGTCAACGCCGCTTGCTGCGACGAGGGCGATCGGTGCGCCCACGGACGTACGTCGTTCCACTGCCTCGAGCGCCATGCGCGAGCCGGCCGAGTAGCCACCAACCGTCGCAGGGCGTGCGAGTCGACGAGCGGCGAGCGCGTGGCGCCCAGCATCGAGGGCGCGCTCGTGAAACGGCCAATCCATTTGCTTCTCCGCTCGTTCGGCTCGTTCGTTGGCGTCCACGGCTCGCGCAAGCATGCGCGTTCGCGCCGCGAGCGACCGACACGCGGTCCCAAGACGCTGGGCCACCTCCTTGAGCGCCCGCACTTCTTCGAGCGTTGGAGGCTCGTCGCGAGCCACGCGCGGAAGCACAAGCACGCCTTCCACCTCCCCGTCGCAAACGATGACCGTCGCGAGCCACGCTCCGCGATCGGCCATCCATTGCGAGAGGGAGCGAAGGTCTGGCCGCCGTACCTGCAGCGCGTCGAGCACGTCCGCACGCAGCGTCCCGTCCGGCTCGCCGCTGGCCATCGCAACAAGGGGAATCGGTAACTCCGCGTCCCGATGGTGCAAGTAGCCGGCGCGGTCGACGGTTGTCATGCGCGGCGGCGCAATGGTCCACAGTTCGGGTGAGGCGGACGAGAGCCCTCCCGGCACGCGCAATGCGATCAGCACTTCGCGGATGGCGTCTTC